>DATCXE010000639.1:0-5660 GCA_036565985.1 Bradyrhizobium sp. | reverse complement strand
GTTGAGGCACAGCCCTCCCCACGTCATTGCGAGGAGCGATAGCGACGAAGCAATCCATGCCTCCGCTTGCCGCACTATGGATTGCTTCGCTTCGCTCGCAATGACGTGGAGAAACGCGTCGCGCCCCTCACACTATTTCCCGTAACTCTCCCGCATCTTGGCCTGGATCTTCGCCATGCCTGCGATCCAGCGGTCGTAATTCTCGGTCTTCTTGCGCATGTAGCCCAGCACCTGCGGGTGCGGCAGGATCACAAAAGTTTCCTGCTCCAGTCCCTTCAGCACATCCTGCGCCACCTGCTCGGGAGAGAGGTCGCCGTCGCCGGATTGCGGGCCCTTCGGGATCGATCGCAGCATGTTGGTGTCGACGCCCTGCGGGCACAGGATCGATACCTTGATGTTGTCGGCCTTGTGCGAGATCGCGAGATTCTCCGCAAAGCCCACCGCGGCATGTTTCGTCGTCGAATAGGCCGGGCTGCCGACCTGCGACAACAACCCCGCCGCAGAAATCGTGTTGAGGAAATAGCCGCCGCCGCGCGTCTTCATGCGCGGGATCAGATGTCGCGCCGCATAGACATGGGCCATGACGTGAACGGCCCAGCTTCGCGACCACGGTTCGTCGGAGGTTCCGCCGGCATTGACCGACATCGGATCGAAGCCGCCGCCGATACCGGCATTGGAACAGAACAGCGCAATCGGACCGAATTGGTGCTCGGTCTCCTCGATGACGTGAAGGATGTCCTTCTCCTTGCCGACATCGCACTTGAACGCAGCACCACCGATCGGCGTGGCGACGGCCCGCGCAGCGTCGGGATCGATATCGGCGACCACCACCCTGGCCGCGCCCGCTTGATGAAAGGCCTCGCACAGCGCCTTGCCGATGCCGTTGCCGCCACCGGTCACCACCACGACTTTGCCCGTTACCTGCATGACCGTTCTCCCCGTCGCATGATCCGGAAATTCGCCAACCGGTTTCCCACGCAACACACGTTTTGTCAGGTCAGGATAATCAGATCGAGGATCGCCGTATAGTGGCACGCCGCGCCGAGCAGGACGAAGCCGTGCCAGATCGCGTTCTGGAAACGCAGCCGCTGCCAGGCATGGAAGATCACACCGAGGCTGTAGAGCACGCCGCCCGCGACCACGAGCCAGAGCGACAGCGGCGGCACCGCCTTCACGACTGCATCGTAAAGCATGACGCCGCTCCAGCCGAGCGCGAGATAGAGCCCCACCGCCAGGCGATCGTAGCGGCCCGGCAGCGCCAGTTTCAGCACCACGCCGCCGATCGCGGCACACCAGACGCCGATCAGGAGCGCGATGGCCAGATAACTCTCCTTCAGCGCCATGATGAACGGCGTATAGGTGGCAGCGATCAACAGATAGATCGCGGAATGATCGAAGCGGCGCAGCACCCATTTGGCGCGCGACACCGGCCAGAGATTGTAGGTGGCGGAAAGCACCAGCATCGCCAGCAGGCCGGTGACATAGACCGACACGACAGCCACCTCGAACGCGGTGGCATACACGGCGGCCAGCACGATCAGCGCGGTGGCGGCGACGAGCCCGAAGCAGATGCCAACGATATGCACGACGCCGTCGGCGATCAGTTCGGCGCGGTCGTAATTCCAGTGCACGGCGCCGGCGGCGGCATGGATGGAGGTCGAGGCGATTTGCTTGAGCCTGAAGATCGTCATGCGGGCCGCCGGGGGGTCATCAAGGAGCGATGGGGTATGGTCTCACGAGGTCAACGATCCGTTCAAGGTTCGGTTCACCCAAAAACGCGACCTAAATATGAAGCTTGATTTTGGCCGGCCAATCGCCACTTTTCCGGTATTCGCCCACCAACGCTTCTGCGACATCGAGACTTTCGCGCCCGCATGGCCCCCAGTTTTTCAGATATTGTCGAGGAAGCGCGCCTGTCGGCACGGGCGCTGCTGGATTACGGCGACAGCTTCTTCCATCCGACGGTGCGGCTCGGCGTCACAGGCCTGTCGCGCGCCGGCAAAACGGTGTTCATCACCGCGCTGATCCACGGCCTGACCCGCGGCGGCCGGTTTCCCGTTTTCGAGCCCTACGCCACCGGGCGGATCGCCCGCGCCCGCCTGGAGCCGCAGCCGGACGACGCGGTGCCGCGCTTCAATTACGAAAACCACGTCCGCACCCTGATCGAGGAACGGCGCTGGCCGAACTCGACCGTCGATATCAGCGAGTTGCGGCTGGTGATCGACTACCAGCGGCAGAACGGCGCGGACCGTTCGCTCACCATCGACATCGTCGATTATCCCGGCGAATGGCTGCTCGACCTGCCGCTGCTCAACAAGAGCTTTGAGCAGTGGTCGGCGGAAAGCCTCGCATTGTCGCGCGAGGGCCCGCGCGAAAAGCTCGCCGCGCCCTGGCACGAACACCTGAAGACGCTGGACGCCGAAGGTCGCGAGGACGAACAGGCGACGCGCCAGGCGGCAAAACTGTTCACGGACTATCTGCGCGCCTGCCGCGACGAGCGTTTCGCGATGAGCCTGCTGCCGCCAGGCCGTTTCCTGATGCCGGGGAATCTCGCCGATACGCCGGCGCTGACATTCGCGCCGCTCGATGTCGCCGTCGACGGCAGCGCGCCCGAAGGCTCGCTGTGGGCGATGATGCGGCGGCGTTACGAGGCCTACAAGGATGTCGTGGTGCGCCCGTTCTTCCGCGATCATTTTGCCCGGCTCGACCGCCAGATCGTGCTGGTCGATGCGCTCGCAGCCTTCAACGCCGGACCGGAAGCGCTGCATGATCTCGAAGCCGCGCTGACCGGCATTCTCGATTGCTTCCGCATCGGCCGCTCGACGCTGCTCAGCAACCTGTTCCGCCCACGCATCGATCGCATCCTGTTTGCCGCCACCAAGGCCGATCACCTGCACCATTCCAGCCATGACCGTCTCGAAGCGGTGTTGCGGCGCGCCGTCGCCAAGGCCGCCGACCGCGCCGAATATGCCGGTGCTGCGATCGACGTGGTCGCACTCGCCGCGGTGCGCGCGACGCGTGAGGCAACGGTCGCACGCGGCCGCGAAAAACTGCCGTCCATTCTCGGCACGCCTGCGCCCGGCGAGGTCGCCAATGGCGAGACGTTTGACGGCGACACCGAAGTGGCGACCTTCCCTGGCGATCTGCCTGATGATCCCGAGGAACTTTTCAAGGGCTCATTCCGCGGCCTCTCCAGCACGCCGTCCGAACAGGCCGATTTCCGCTTCCTGCGTTTCCGGCCGCCGCTGCTGGAACACGAAGGCGGCAAGGAGCCGGCGCTGCCTCACATCCGCCTTGACCGCGCCCTCCAGTTCCTGCTCGGAGACAGACTGCAATGAGCGAGAAAACGCCCCATCGGCGGCCGGCGACGTTCAAGCTCGGCGATCCCGGCGTGATCGTGATGGATCCGGACGAGACCGGACGCCCCGCCCGCGGCACGGTGCATATCACGCCTGAAGCCGATCCCGTGCTGCTGCCTGTGCCGGTCGACAAACCGCTGCGCCCGGCGCGCCGCGGCTTTCGCTGGGGCACGCTGTTCTGGTCCGCGGTCGGCGGGCTGGTGCTGCTCGGATCGGGCCTCGGCGTCGTCAACCTGATCGAGGATCTGTTCGCGCGCAGCCAGACGCTCGGCTATGTCGCGCTCGCGTTTGCCTCTGCCGCGGCGCTGGCTCTGACCGTCGTGATCGCGCGCGAGGCGTTCGGCATGGCGCGGCTGGCAGCAATCGAGCAGTTGCACCAACGCGCGGCAGAAGTTCTGCTCAGCGACGACCGCGCCGCCAGCCGTGCCGTCGTCAGCGACCTGCTCAAGCTTGCGCATCAGAACCCGCAACTGGCGCGCGCCCGCGCCGCCTTGCAGGGCCACGCTGACGACATCATCGACGGCGCCGACATGATCAAGCTGGCCGAGCGCGAACTGATGTCGCCGCTCGACGAGGAAGCGCGCCGCCTGGTCTCGGCGGCTGCGCAGCGCGTCTCGGTCGTCACGGCGGTCAGTCCCCGCGCGCTGATCGACGTGCTGTTCGTTTTCGTGGCCGCGATGCGGCTGATCCGGCAACTGGCGCGGCTCTATGGCGGCCGGCCGGGCACGCTCGGCATGATCACCCTGCTGCGCCACGTCATCGGCCACCTCGCCATTACCGGCGGCATGGCGGTCGGCGACAGCCTGGTGCAACAGGTGCTCGGCCACGGCATCGCCGCGAAACTTTCGCAGCGGCTCGGCGAAGGCGTGCTCAACGGCCTGCTCACGGCACGACTCGGGTTGGCCGCGATCGACGTCACCCGCCCGCTGCCGTTCACCGCATTGCCGCGGCCCGCGCTCGCCGATCTCGCCAAGGATCTGTTACGCAAGCGCGACGATGAGGCCTGAGGTTCAGGCGAGGTCAAGCTTCGTGACGCGCCTGGCTCATTTCCAATCCGTGCCTGCGCCCATCGGCAATGCCCTCGGCGATCGCCCGTGCGACGATCTCCGCGTCGGCCTCGGAGAGGTGATCGAGGGGCTTCCATGAGCGAGCGATCATCCGGGCGCGCTCCATGTCGCCGAACAGAGTCTTGGGAGGAAGCGGCTTGATTGGCATTTTCGCAACTCCGCAATCGCCGTATGCGCAAAGCTACATTAGTCGGAAGGGTTCAGCTATGCGTTCGCATCGCCGGGATACGCGGCTTGCCATTTTCACATGCATGCCTCGCCTCACATTCCCGCCCGGCGTCAAACCAGTTTCAAGGGGCTGTCGTGAACCTCGCGAGGGTCGATCCGGTTGATCAGATCGGCACGAAGCGCCTCGGCGTTGCTCATGGCGGCCTCGGTCTGCCGCAGCGTACTGACATTCGATCCCAGCGACACGATTCCGCCCAGCATCGCCGCGATCGATCCGAGCGCGGCAACCTGACCGGATCCGAACAGGCCCAATATCGTCACCAGCAGCAAGATGAAGCCGCCGCCGATGGCCGTCTTGGAGGCCAGGATGATCTTTCGGCATCGCTCGGCGACCTCGGCCAGTTCCTCGATCCGGGCTTCGATCTTCGAAATCTCGTCGATCGAATCGTCTTCGTCCATCTGATTCATGATCGCGAGTGCAACGTTACCATGGAATG
This sequence comes from Bradyrhizobium sp., assembly GCA_036565985.1. Lineage (GTDB taxonomy): Bacteria > Pseudomonadota > Alphaproteobacteria > Rhizobiales > Xanthobacteraceae > Bradyrhizobium. The sequence goes on along the minus strand of DATCXE010000639.1, from coordinate 569 downwards.
CAGGCTGCTAAGCGGCATTGCGCCCCAGCGCCGTTCTTGTGTCGAGCAATCCGGCCTCCACCAGCGCGTCCCGGATTCGCAGGATTTCGGCGTCCGATATCTTGACCAGCGGCGGACGCACCACCGCGCGCGGCAGCTTGCCGAGCAAGACCAGCGCTTCCTTCATGCGGTTGTGCATGTCGACGAACGGATCGGCGTAGAACACGCGCGCCGTCGGATGGATCCGGTCGTTCAGCCGGCGGGCCTCCGCGAGATCGTTGGCCTTCACGGCGCGAAAGAGCCTGGCCTGCAGATCGGCGATGACGCTGCCGCTGCCCGACAGCAGCCCGTTGCAGCCGAGCACCAGCGAACTCAGGAGCCATGCGCTGTTGGTGGACAGCACGTTGATCGGGCGCTTGCGCCCCTGCAACGCGCGAATTTGCGCCTCATGCTGCGGCACTAGCGGCGTCCAGTCCTTGATGGCGCGGATGGTAGGCACTTCGTCGAACAGCCGCTCCAGCGTCGCCGCCGGATAGCCCTGCCCCGTGGCCAGCGGATACTGGAACACGATCATCGGCAGATCGCTTGCG
>DATCXE010000627.1:0-4984 GCA_036565985.1 Bradyrhizobium sp. | reverse complement strand
CGATCTCGCGATCGTCGGCACCGACCGAGTGACCGCCAATGGCGACGTCTGCAACAAGATCGGCACCTATCTGAAGGCGCTCGCCGCCCACGACAACCGCGTGCCGTTCTATGTTGCGCTGCCGTCGCCGACCATCGACTTTAGTATCGGTGACGGCATCAGCCAGATTCCGATCGAACAGCGCGGCACCGAGGAGGTCGCAACCATGACCGGCCGCACCGCCGATGGGCGCCTTGAGACCGTGCGCGTGGTTCCCGAGGGCTCGCCCGTGGCCAATTACGCCTTCGACGTCACGCCGGCTCGCCTCGTGACGGGACTGATCACCGAACGCGGCCTGCTTCGCCCTGAGCGTGCTGCACTTGCGAGCGCATTCCCGGAGCGTAGCGCGGGTCATTGACGCCAGCGGCAGCGGCACGTAATCCGTGCCCACGCTGTTGCTTCCGGGTTGATCATCTCCATGTCCAATACCGATATCGAAATCGTCGTCGAAGATCCGACCGCGCCCGAAGCCAATTCGCCCGCGGTAACCAGCGTCCGCGCCGTCGACGTGGTCGTCTCGCTGCTGCTGCTCGCGCTGGCGCTGACGCTCGGCTACGACAACTGGCGTACGGGCGCCGGCTGGGAATCGACCGGCCCGCAGTCCGGCTATTTTCCGTTCTATCTCTCGGTGATCCTCGCAGGCGCCAGCCTCTATGGCCTGGTCGCCGCGTTCCTGTCGCGCAAGGAGGCTGCCGAGGTCTTCGTGACGCGGGCGCAGCTTCGCCGCGTGCTGGCGGTGTTCGTGCCGACGTTGCTGTTCTGCCTGGCCATGCAGTTCCTCGGGCTCTATGTCGCGAGCTTCCTCCTGATCGCGGGTTTCATGCGCCTGGTCGGCAAGATCGCGCTGTGGAAATCCTTGCTCACCGCCTTCGTGTTCACCGCCGTGATGTTCGTGACCTTCGACGTTGCCTTCGACGTCATCATGCCAAAGGGCCCGCTCGAAGCGGCGCTCGGCCGCTGACGGAACTGGCATGACCCCTTCCGTCATTGCGAGGAGCGAAGCGACGAAGCAATCCATTCTTGCTTTGCCGCGCCATGGATTGCTTCCGCCTTCGCTCGTTGAGCTATGGCGGACAAGTCGCTGCGCTCGCAATGACGAACAGTTTGGGATGTTCTGATGGAAGCTCTCGGCCTTTTGATGCACGGCTTCGCCGTGCTGCTGACCTGGAAAACGCTGCTGCTGATGATGTTCGGGCTCGTGCTCGGCATTTTCGTCGGCGTGCTCCCGGGCCTCGGCGGCCCCAACGGCGTCGCGATCCTGCTGCCGCTGACGTTCACGATGGATCCGACCTCGGCGATCGTGATGCTGTCCTGCATCTATTGGGGCGCGCTGTTCGGCGGCGCCATCACCTCGATCCTGTTCAATATCCCAGGCGAAGCATGGTCGGTGGCGACCACGTTCGACGGCTATCCGATGGCGCAACAGGGCAAGGCGGCGGAAGCGCTGACCGCGGCCTTCACCTCGTCGTTCATCGGCTCGCTGGTCGCCGTCATGCTGATCACGTTCCTGGCGCCGATGATCTCGTCGTTCGCGCTGAAATTCGGGCCGCCCGAATTCTTCGCGGTGTATCTCTTGACCTTCTGCTCGTTCGTGGGTCTTGGCCGCGAAGCCAAGCACAAGACGGTCATTTCGATGTCGCTCGGCCTGCTGCTCGCCGGCATCGGCATGGACACCGTGTCCGGCCAGTTGCGCATGACCTTCGGTTCTTCCGAACTGCTGCGCGGCGTCAACTTCCTGGTCGCCGTCATCGGCCTGTTCGGCATCAGCGAGATCCTGCTGACCATGGAAGAGCGCCTTGCGCTGCGCGGCCACGCCGCCTCCATCTCGCTGCGCGTGGTGCTGTCCGTCTGGAAGGACCTGCCGAAATACTGGGTGACGCTGTTTCGTTCCTCGTTCATCGGATGCTGGCTCGGCATCACGCCGGGCGGCGCGATTGCAGCTTCCTTCATGGGCTACAATCTCGCCAAGCGCTTCTCCAAGGACCAGGACAGTTTCGGCAAGGGCCGCATCGAGGGCGTGTTCGCGCCGGAGACCGCGGCGCACGCCTCCGGCACCGCGGCGCTGCTGCCGATGCTGGCGCTCGGCATTCCCGGCTCCGGCACGGCGGCGATCCTGCTCGGCGGGTTGATGGTGTGGGGCCTCAACCCCGGACCGTTGCTGTTCGTCGAGCACAAGGATTTCGTCTGGGGCCTGATCGCCTCGATGTATCTCGGCAACGTCGTCGGCCTCGTGCTGGTGCTGACGACAGTGCCGATCTTTGCATCCATCCTGCGGGTGCCGTTCGCGGCGGTCGCGCCGATGATCGTGGTGTCCTGCGCGATCGGCGCCTACGCGATCCAGAACGCGATGTTCGACATCTGGCTGATGCTGGGCTTTGGCATCGTCGGTTACGTCTTCAAGAAAATCGGCATTCCGCTGGCACCGTTCACGCTGGCGCTGGTGCTCGGCAACCGCGCCGAGGATGCGTTCCGCCTGTCGATGATCGGCTCCGGCGGCGACATGAAGGTGTTCTGGTCCAACGGCCTGGTCGGCTCGATCACGACGCTGGCGATCGTGCTGTTGTTCTGGCCGGTGATCGACAAGGCTTTCGGTAGCGTTCGGCGCATGCTGGTGCCGGCGAGGGCGTAGCGCTGTCGGTCGAAGTTCCGTCGTCATTGCGATCCTGCGATCGTCATCCCCGCCACCGGGTCTCGCCTTCGGCGAGCCCGATGACAGGCTCCGGCGGGGGATCCAGTACGCCGCGGCTTATCGGTTCAATCACTGCTGCCTCTGGAATACTGGATCCCCGCCTGCGCGGGGATGACGACTGAATGTGTGTTCGCGATCTCGCGACGCGATGCGCCCGAGGTTTGCATCTTCGTTGGCCCTCTCCAATCAGAGGGCGCAGGGAAGACCGGGTGCGCGCTGCACCCGCGGTCTCGTGTGCAGTTGCGCACAGAAGACGCGCACACGAGCATACAGGTTCAGCGGGAGCATCCCGGCCTTCCCTGCGCAGTGGTTTTACGGCTTACTTCGTGATCTCCCCGGAGAACGGCTCTTTTGCCTCCGTCGCCGGCGGGACACCTCCCGCCCACTTGACGCCAGCACCGCGGCGTCAGGACCACACGACTTGATGTCTAGCGGTTTTTTGCGCTTGGGGAAAACTCTAGAAACCCCTTCCAAATAGGGGTTTCTTTGAACTGGTGGCCCGCGTTGTGCGGTTGGCGAAACCGCGCCGGGCCCTATTAGGCCCTAGTTTCACATCCCGCCCTTTTGGCCGAAAGGTGGGGCTGTGCCCGGAAAAGGCTTGATCCGGTCACGCTGCGCCCGGTGGCGCGTGGCCCCTGTGCGCTGGCGCGTAGCCCTGTCGCTCCGGCGCGCTGTACGGCCTTCCTACGGCCTCGCCGCCGTCGCCTGCCGTCCATCCGTACAACTAGACGGAGGGCATAAACACCCTTAGATTGGTATGAGCAATTTTGCACACGTGAACAATTTGCACATACGGCGGTTATGGACCCGCGTAATGTCACTGCATCACGTGTGAAGGGGAAGTTCCACTTGCCCAGTGTGGTTTACATCGTCGATGACGACGTTTCGTTCCACACCGCTACCCGGCGGCGACTACAGCTAGCCGGATATGACGTGCAGGTATATTCGTCTGCCGAACAATTCCTAGATCAGCAGCGCGACGATAGCCGACTTGGCTGCCTTCTCATCGATGTCAGGATACCCGGACTTGGCGGCCGGGGGCTACAGGCCCATCTGCACGAAGCCGGTTCGACGCTCCCAGTTGTGTTTATTTCCGGCGACAACGATGTCGAGACCGTCGTGCAGACGATCAAGGCCGGTGCGGAAGATTTTCTGATCAAGCCGGTGACATCCGACGTACTGCTCGCGGCCATCGAACGCGCGATAGCTCGACATGATGTTTCAAAAAAGCTCCTGAGCGAGCTGAACCTCCTGCGCGCTCGTGTTGCTCGGTTGACCCCGCGTGAGCGGCAGGTTTTCGACCTTCTGGCTCGAGGCAAGATCAACAAACAGATTGCGTTTCAACTGGGCTCGACCGAACGGACGATCAAGATGCATCGACACAGGGTCATGGAGAAAATGGACGTACATTCGTTGGCCGAACTGATCCTGATGGCTGGGCGGTTGGGTCATTCGGCGGTGTGAGCCACGCCAGCGACGCAATGGCGTGCGCGGAAATGCCTTTTCGGCTTCGATGATCAGTGAAACCGGTCGATATGGCCGTCGCGCTCGATGACGAGGCGCGCGGTCTTGTTGTTTTGGCTGGTGATCGTGACTTCTATGGGCAGTGTGAACGTGTCGTTCTCGCAGGGCTTGGTCAATACGACAAGTTCCGCACCCTCGTTGACGCCCGTCACGAGCACACTGCCGTTATCACCCACGGTGCGGACGACGAGCGGCGGCTGCATGTCATGCTCGCCGAGGCACTGCTCGATAATGGTCGCCAAGAACTGCTCAAAGCCTTCGTTCATCCGCCTTCTCTGCCTGTTGAGCTCGACGATTTAGCGACAGGCTTCTGTGCTCTTGCGCTCAAGGACTGGATCTCAAGGTCAAGAGCCGGAAGCATCCCGCGATGGAGCGGGTATGGAGCAGTCGTTCACGTAGATGAACGTGAGGTTTGATCTAGGTCAAGGGCGCGAAGCTCCCGCGCGGGAGGCTTCGGGCAGACCCGCGGTTCGGCGCGATGCGTAGATGTCCGCGGCTTCCTCTCTCGAAGAAGGAGTACGCTGATGTTGCGTCGAATTCTCATAGCTTCGGCAGCCGCAGCCCTGCTGCTGGTCACCTTCACTCCCGACGACGCCGATGCTCGCGGTCGCGGAGGTGGCGGCTATCGGGGCGGTGGCGGAGGCTACCGCGGCGGCGCTGTCGCAGTTCGAGGGGCTCGGGGCGGTGCTGTCGCAGTGCGCGGCGGGCGCTACGGCTATCGGGGTGGGGCAT
>DATCXE010000622.1:0-4082 GCA_036565985.1 Bradyrhizobium sp. | reverse complement strand
TCGCGCGGGCCTGCGCTGGCCAGATGCGCCATCGTGGCCTTGAGCCGGTCCTGCGGCAGTCGGACGTGGGACTTGATGCCCCATGGCGCATTCGGCGGCAGGCCATCCACGAGGTAGGCCGCGGCGCTTGCGGGATAACGCCTGAGATCCACGGCCGAACTCGAAATCATCAGCGTGGTCCACCAGTCGACCGCAAGGCCCTCGCCGGCGAGGCGGACGCTCGGCGCCAGCAATTCCTTCCACGGCAGCTTGGCGTGGCGGCGATGCGCTTCCTCCATGCCGGCGACCACGCCGGGGACCGCGATCGAGCCGGGGCCATGGATGTTGCGGTCGTCCTTTACGCGAGGCCAGGGGAAAATGTCGGACGCCGCGCCGTCGCCGGTCAGCGGATAGTCTTCAGGCCGCAAGCTCAGTGGCGCGCGCATGCCGTAGTCGATCACTTCATAACGGTCTTCGCGCGCACGGTAGAGCACCATCGCGCCGCCGCCGCCGGCACCGCTCATCCAGGGCTCCAGCACGCCGAGCGCAAATGTGGTCGCGATCACCGCATCGACGCAATCACCGCCGGCAGCCAGAACCTCGGCGCCGACTTGCGCCGCCTTTCCCGATTGCGCGGCGACGATACCGCCCCTGGAACTGACGGCGGGCTTGCGGATCGATTGGGTGTTGGAGAACTGGTCGTGCATCGGATGGCTTTCGATCTCTGTGATGTTTGCGGTGGCAGGTGGTCCGGCAGCTGTTGTCTTCTACTGTTTTTCCTGGCCTTGCCACCAGGGATACTGGCTCGGCATGTCCTGGGATACTTTTCCCGGAAATGACGGCGGCCGCTTCTCGAGGAAGGCCTGGACGCCTTCGCGCACGTCGGCGTGGCCGCCGCGCTCGATCGACATCGGCTTGTCGATATCGAGCAGTTCGAACGGGGCGGGTGCTCCGGCAAAGCGCCACAGCATCTGGCGCGTCAGAGCAACCGAGACAGCGGAGGTCGCCTCCGTCATTTCGCGTGCGATTTCCTTGGCGCGGTTCAACAATTCCGCGGGCTCCACCACCTCGCTGACCAGCCCGCCATCCCTCGCTTCATCCGCATCGAACGTGCGGCCGGAGAGGCACCAGCGGAGTGCCTGCGGCAGGCCGACGAGCTTTGGCAGAAACCAGGCGCTGCCGGCTTCCGGGACGAGGCCGCGACGGGCAAAGATGAAGCCGATCTTGGCGCCCCTGGCCGCGATCCTGACATCCATCGGCAACGTCATGGTGATGCCGACGCCGACGGCGCCGCCATTGATCGCCGCGATCGAGGGCTTCCGGCAGTTGAAGATCGCCTCGACGAACCGGCCGCCGCCGGGATTGGCGCTCGCAAAGACGCCGGCTCCATGCTTGCCTGATGTGTCGAAGCTTGCCGCGCCGCCCGATACGTCGGCTCCGGCGCAGAAGGCGCGGCCCGCACCGGTCACGATGATCGCGCGGATGTTGTCGTCGCTGTCGGCGCGATTGAAGGCGTGCGTGAGTTCCGCGCCCATCTGGCCGGTATAGGCATTGAGCTTGTCGGGCCGGTTCAGCGTGACGATCATGAGGGTGCCGTCGAGATCGCAGCCAATTTGCTCGTAATTCACGACGTCCTCTCCCGTTCTTGTCCCGCTGCGTCCTGACGATATGACGTCATTACACCCTAAAAATTCCGGGCGAGCCATGACAGAATGACATGCTGGGAGCGCCGGCCAGTTCGTTGGCGCAGGGCCGGTTGACGCATCCGCTTTCAAACAATGTTTGAGCGCCAGGTTTCGCGAGACGAAAGCCGGCCTCCTGACGCAAGTGCAGAGCGCAGATAATCCGGTATAGTGAGCCCGACCGCGCAGAGAACGTCCTGGAAACATAATGGGGAAGCCGCGCATGACCGGGGGCACCAAGTCGCACTACGAAGTGATCGTGATCGGCGCGGGCGTTGCGGGCATCTATCAGATCAAGCGGCTGGCCGATCTCGGCATCGACGCGCTGGTGCTGGACTCGGCTCCCGACCTTGGCGGAACCTGGTACTGGAACCGCTATCCCGGCGCGCGCTTCGATTCCGAGAGCTACACCTACGGTTATTCCTTCTCACGGGAATTGCTCGACGAGTGGCACTGGAAGGAGCGCTTCTCGGCCCAGCCCGAGAATTTGCGTTACCTCAATTATGTCGCGGACAAGTTCGACCTGCGCAAATACATGCAGTTCAACTGCAAGGTCGAAGCGGCCACGTTCGATGAGACGAATGATCTGTGGCGCCTCAAGCTCGACGACGGCCGCGAACTGACATGCCGTTTCGTCGTTCTCGCGATCGGCCTGTTGTCGACGCCGACGCTGCCGCTTCTCGAAGGCATCGAGCGTTTCAAGGGGAGGTCGTTCCACACGTTCCACTGGCCGCACGAGCCGGTCGACCTCGCCGGCAAGAAGGTCGCCATCATCGGCACCGGCGCTACCGCGATTCAAGTGATCGGCGAGGTCGCGGACAAGGTCGGCGAGCTCACCGTGTTCCAGCGGCGCCCGAACTGGAGCGCCCCGCTGAACAACAGTCCCATCTCGGATGCCGAGATGGCCGATATTCGTTCGCGCTACGACGAGATCTTTGCGACCTGCACCCGCACGCCGGGTGGTTTCGAGCACGAACCCGACCGTCGCGGCTTCTACGAAGTCACGCGCGAGGAGCGGCTGGCGCTGTGGGACAAGCTCTATGACGAGCCGGGTTTTGGCATCTGGCTGAGCAATTTCCGCGAAATCTTCACCGACGAGGCCGCCAACGCGGAGTTTTCCGCCTACATCGCCGAGCGCATCCGCCGGCGCGTCAAGGATCCCCTGACCGCCGAGAAGCTGATCCCGAAGGACCATGGTTTCGGCGTGCAGCGGGTGCCGCTGGAGACCAACTACTTCGAAGCCTATAACCGCGACAACGTTCACCTCGTCGATATCAGCGAGACGCCGATCGAGCGGGTGACGGAGAAGGGCCTGCGAACCAGCGCGCGCGACTACGATTTCGATATCATCGTCTACTCGACCGGCTTCGATGCCATTACAGGCTCGTTCGACGCGATCGACATCACTGGTGTCGGCGGCGCAAAACTGTTCGACAAATGGCGCGACGGTCCGTCGACCTTCCTCGGTATGATGGTGCACGGCTTTCCCAACCTTTTGATGCCGACCGGGCCGCAGAGCGGATCGGCCTCGACGAATTTTCCGCGCGGCATCGAGAACGGCGTGGGCTGGTGCATGGACCTGCTCGGGTACATGTGGGATCGCGGCCATACGCGGGCCGAAGCGACGCCGGAGGCGCAGGCGCGCTGGACCGCGCATGTCACCAAGATGTACGCCATCATGCTGATGCGCAAAGCCAAGTCGTGGTTCACCGGCTACAATTCCAACGTCCCCGGCCACGAACACGGCAAGACCCGCTATCTGGTCTACAATGGCGGCACGCCGAAATATGTCGCTGCCATCAACGAGGTTGCCGCCAAGGGCTATGAAGGGATCGTGTTCGATGCGGATGCGCGGGTTGTGGCGAGGTCTGCGACCGCTGCGGAATGAATTGCGCCTCGGACGACGCATTGTTCGATAACGTCATCGACCGCGCGGCTCGGCCGCGCGGCGGCTTTCCAGTCCGATGGCCGCCCAGTTCGGCGTGAACTCCCGCGTGAAGTTGAGGAAACTCTCGACCGCGGGCGAGAGCGACGGACGCCGACGCGCGAACATCGCGACCTTCCATTTGACGGTGGGCTGTCTCAGCGGCAGGAAAGTCAGGCCGAAGCCGCGCACCAGCGGCTCGGCCATGGAAGGGCAGATCACCGCGCCCTTTCTTACGCGCAGCATCGAGAGGGCGGTGTTGACCCGATGCACCGGCACCAGTTCTCTCGGATGATTCCGGGACGGCACGTTGCTCAACACGTTGATGGCGATGTTGGGCATGTAGTTGATCAGGGGGCGGTCGCGCATATCCTTCCAGCTGACCGATTTGTCCTTCGCCAGCGGGTCGTCGGGACGCAAGGCTACCCAGAGCGGGTCCGCACAGATGATGTGGGCTTCCACCGGCTGGTCCGGAACGACGCCGGCCGGGCCGAAGC
>DATCXE010000612.1:0-16161 GCA_036565985.1 Bradyrhizobium sp. | reverse complement strand
CGAACGCGAGCCGACGCTGCCGAAGCCGGTGGCGAGATCCGTATCGCCCTGCACGACGTCGATCTTGTCCATGGCAATGCCGAGCGTATCAGACACCATCTGGGTGTAGGTGGTCTGCAATCCCTGCCCCATCGCCATGATGCCTGAATGCAGGATGACGCGGCCTTCGGCGGTGGCGTGCAGGCTGACCTTTTCGGTGTGCGCGCGCCCGCCGGTCCATTCGATATAGCTGGTGAGGCCGCGCCCGTAGAGCAGGCCTTTCTTTTTTGCCGCCCTCTTGCGCGCGGCAAAACCGTCCCAGTCCGCCAGTTCGGAGGCGCGCGACAGCATGTGCGCGAAGGCGCCGGAATCGTACACTTGGCCAACGGCGTTGGTGTAGGGCAACTGCGCCGGCTTGATGTAGTTCACCTTGCGGATGGCGCGCGGATCCATGCCGATCTGGCGGGCGGCGGCATCCATCAGCCGCTCGACGATGAACACGGCCTCGGGTCGCCCCGCGCCGCGATAGGCGCCGACCGGAGCGGTGTTGGTCATCACCGATTTCACTTCGAAATGCACCAGCGGCAGATCGTAGACGCCGGTCTGCACGAACGGACCAAGCACCAGCGGAATGATGTTGGCCGCACCGGAGGAGTAAGCGCCGGTGCCGCCGACCGAACGGACGCGATAGGCTTGCACGCGGCCCTTGGCGTCGAGCGCGAATTCAGCCGTAGAGGTCAGATCGCGGCCATGGGTGCCGCCGACGAATTCGTCGGTGCGGTCGCCGCGCCAGCGAATCTTCTTTCCGAGTTTCGTCGCGGCATAGGCGACGATGCCGTCTTCCGGATACAGATTGGTCTTCTGTCCGAAACCGCCGCCGATGTCGCCGACCAGCACGCGGACGCTTTCCTTCGGCCGTTTCAGGACCGCTTCCGCCAGCACGTCGCGGGTCGAGGCCGGTGTCTGCGACTGCACGTGCAGAATCAGCCGGCCGGATTTTTTGTCGATCTCGGCGATGGTCGAGCGCGGCTCCATCGCCGACGGGATCAGCCGCTGGCTGACCAGGTCGAGCGAGACTTTATGCGCAGCGCTTGCAAAGGCCTCTTCAACCCTGGCTGCGTCGCCATAGCTCATCGCCGCGACGACGTTGTCGGGCGCCTCCGGCCACACCACCGGCGCGCCCGGCTTGATCGCTTCCAGCGGGTCGACCACCGAGGGCAGCACCTCATAATCAACAGTGATCGCTTCGGCCGCGGTCTGCGCGTGCACGCGCGACGTCGCCACCACAGCCGCAACGGCCTCGCCGGCATAGCGCACGACTTCATGGGCGAGCAGCCGCCGCGGCGGGACCGTCATCGGCGTGCCGTCCGGCCGCTTGAAGATCGCGAGCGTCGGGATCGTGCCGATATCGTCCCTGACCAGATCGGCGCCGGTGTAGACGGCTTGAACACCAGACATCCCGGTGGCAGCAGCGGCATCGATTGAGACGATTTTGGCATGGGCATGGGGCGAGCGCAGCACATAGAGCCACAGCGCGCCCTCGTCGGGCTTGTCGTCGATGAACTGCCCCTTCCCGGTGAGCAGCCTCTGGTCTTCCAAACGCTTGACCGGCTGGCCCGCACCGAAACGCATATTGCCGGGAAGAATGTTCATCAGTTTGTCCTTCGAGCTTCTTGTCGGATTGGGCGGGGTTTTAGCGGTTTTTCGCTGCGAGACAACTCGCGCCGTCATTCCGGGATGGTCCGAAGGACCAGACCTCAGGGGTGCAATTGCACCCCCGGGGAATCTCGAGATTCCGGGTTCGCGCTGACGCGCGCCCCGGAATGACGAGAAGGTAGGATTCCATGCAACTCCCAAGCCAAATCGGCCGCAGAACGAAGCGCCGCGAGCGGGTATGATTCTGCCCTCAGACGGGATTATTGGCCGCGGCTGATATCCACGATATCGACATTGACGTCGCGCGTTTCCGAACCGCGTTTGAGGCCGACGCGGACGCTCTTGCCGGCGCCGACCTGCTCAAGCTGGTCGGTCAGGTCCGACAGGCGGTGAACCGGCTTGCCGTCGGCCTGAACGATCACGTCGCCGATCGCACCGGAATTCAAATTGACGCCACGGATGCCGGCACGCTCGGCCGGACTTCCGGGCGCGGTGCGGACGACGATCACCCCTTCGATGCCAAGCCGCGTGGCAACGGCCTCACTAGCGGCGACAATGCCAATACCGGGCGTCGGCACGCGACCGTTCTTGATCAATTCAGGGACGACGCGATTGACGATATCGACGGGGACGGCGAATCCGATGCCGGCGCTGGTGCCCGACGGCGAGATGATGGCCGTGTTGACGCCGATCAGCCGTCCCGCTGAATCCAGTAGCGGCCCGCCCGAATTACCCGGATTGATCGCCGTATCGGTCTGGATCACGTTGGAGATCTCGCGGCCGCTGCTGGTCGGCAGCCTGCGCTTGAGCGCGCTGATGATGCCGCTGGTCAGCGATTGATCGAGCCCGAAGGGATTGCCGATCGCAAACGCCAGTTGACCGACCTTGAGGTCGTTCGAACTGCCCAGCGCCACGGGCGGAGGCAATTGACGGGCATTCTTGATCCGCAACACCGCGAGGTCATAGTTGGGCGCGACGCCGATCACTTCGGCCTGCGCCACCTCGCCCGAGGCAAAGCGCACCGCGACTGCATTGCCGTTCTGGACGACGTGATTGTTGGTGACGACATGACCATTGTTGTCCCAGACGAAGCCGGTGCCTGACGACCCTCCCGCGCCCTCCTCATCCTCGTCCAGCGGGTTGGCGGCGGCAGAACGCGCCGCGACCTGCACGACCGACGGCGAGACGCGCTCGAACAATTCGATGTTGGCGCGCTCCGCCTCGGACAGTGGCCCGCGCTGGTCGACGGTCCGCGCGACCGTGTTGGTCCAAGGGCTGTAGCGAATGTTGGAGACGGTCAACGCCACCAGCACGCCGGCGACAATGGCTGCGAAAAGAACGAAGCGACGGTTCATCGATCACTCACCAGGCAATGCCGCTCGCCTGCGGACGGTTGACGCGGGAACCAGCCAAACGCCCCGGCCGGTCCAAAGTTTCCGGTTCTTTCAGCGACTTGTCGGCGCACCGAAGCGCGCTTCCGGGATGATCTAGGTAGCGCGAACTGTCCCGCAAGGCGGGCGACCCGGCGCAGACTTATCCGAGATCGCGCAGCGCGGCCTCGACCACCTTGCGCTGCTCGGCCGTCAGCGCCGCCTGCGGCGGGACGGGATCGCCGACCGCGTAGCCCTGGATGTCGAGACCGGCCTTGATGCAGGCGGCGAGATTGAAACGCGCAAAGACCTCGTTGATGCGCCAGAGCCGGCGCTGCAACTTCATCGCCTCATCCCAGCGCGACGCCTTGCAAAGGTTGTAGAGTTCGACGCTCTGCCGCGGAATGATGCAGGCGGGGCCTGCCATCCACCCCAGGCCGCCGATCAGCATCACTGCCGCCGGAATATGCGCGGATGCAGAGAACACGCGGATATCGTCACCGCAGCGATTCATGATCGACAGCAGCCGGCCGGTGTTGGTGGAGGCGTCCTTGATGTAGCCGATGCGCGGATGGGTCGCGAGCCGCGCGATGACGTCGAGCGTCAGATCAGACCGCTGGAATTGCGGGTTGGTGTAGATCACGACGGGAATGTCGACCGCATCGGCGATGGCGCGGAAATAGGATTCGACCTGCGCATCGGCGATCGGGAAATAAGCCTCCATGATCGCGAGAATGCCGTGAGCACCGAGCTTTTGATGCGCCTTCGCCTGCGCCACCGCGTCCGCGGTCGAGGTCGAAGCAACGCCGGCGATCACGGGCACGCGTCCATCAGCGGCTTCGATCGTCGCTTGTACGACGCTCGCGCGCTGCGCCTGGTTGAGATAGGCGAACTCACCGGTCGAACCGAGCGGCGTCAGCCCATGCACGCCTGCCTTGATGAGGTCATCGCACAGCCGGCCCAGCACTTCCGTGCGGATCACGCCTGAACCATCGACCGGTGACACCAGATAGGGAAAGACGCCGTGGAAATCAGCCATGAAGGAAAGGTGCCTCAACAAAAATGTCCCGGCTGCCATCGCTATCGGGAATGGGCGGGCAAGGCAACGCTGTCACAAACGCAGCGGGGGCTTCCTGACAGGCAACCCGTCCGTTTACGTCCCGGCGCAGTCGGGCGATGACTATGGCAATGCCGCGCTACATTTGTGGCAAACGTGGCATGATGAAGATGTCCACAGATGTCCACAGGTTCTAATGAATTAACTCACGATAATTTCACGAGTTTTTTTGCACTGTCGCGCCGGGGCCAACGGGCGAGACAAATTCAATGGCTGTGCAGAACGCTGCTGAAGCATCATCTCTCCGAACTCACGAGAGTCGTGCGCACGGGTGCGCTCTAGCAGGGATGGCGCCCGGCTTTCGCCACTTCCTCGGGACCCCCAATCCGTCGCAGCGATTCCGCGCGTTCGGCATCGACCCGTTGAGTTCGCCCGCAGTGTTACCGCAACTGCGGAGACTGATGCATCGCCTATCGCGGCGAATGGATGCGGAGATAAAATGGCGGCCACATGCCGATCGATCGGCGGAGCACTGGGAAAACCCCTTTATCCCCTCGGGGTACACCTATCTGCTGCAGTTTGTAGCGCACGATCTGGTTCATTCGGCGATCCCGCTTTCGGTTGCGGGAGGCCTCGACGGCGGGACTGCCAACGCGCGCCGCACGCCGCTTCGGCTGGAAACCCTGTACGGCAGCGGTCCGGTCGGGTCACCGCACATCTACGCGCTCGACGCGCCGAGTGACGACCGGCGCACCAAGCTGCGGCTCGGGCGAATGCGCTGGAAAGAGAACGAACCCGTCACCGGCTGCCCGTTTCGTGACATCGCACGGACCCGGGCCGAGAATGTGACGGGGATCGACCGCAGCATCGCAGGCGTCCGGGTTGCCCTCACCGAAGCCCTGGTCGCCGACCCTCGGAATGATGATCACGCCGTGATGTCGCAACTGACTGCGCTGTTCGCGCTGCTGCACAACGCCCTGATCGATCTCATACGCAGGCAGGAAAGCAGTAGCGGGCCGAACGGCCGGTTCGGCGCCGCCTACAGGCGCTTCCTGTGCGCCCGCGAGGCCGTTACGCTGATTTACCACAACATTCTCCGTAACGATCTGATGCGGCGGATCATTCACCCGGCGATCTATGCGGCCTATAGCGGGCCGGCTCCCCATTTCATCGATCGACCCGATGAAGCCAGCCAAGGCCTTGCGATCGGTGACTGGGAGATTCCGTTCGAATTCTCGCACGGCGCGTTTCGCTTCGGTCACGCCATGGTGCGACACGAATACTGCATCAATGATCTGTCGATTCAGGACCTCTACAGCACGCTTGAAAAGACTTCCGCAAACGATCCGGTCAACATGCCGCTCGATGAAACCTGGATGGTGCAGTGGTCGCGTTTCTTCGAGATCAATGAAACCAGGCCGAACTTCAGCCGGCGCATCGGACCATATCTCAGCGACGCCTTGGGCAACGATCAGATCTTTCCGGCGTTCGACGAGACCGAGAGGGTTGGCCTGCTCTACCGTGACCTGCTCGGCGCCGGGATCGCCGGCATGTGGTCGGTGGACGCGCTGATTGCCGAGATCGCGACCCGGAAACCGCAGTTCATCGCCACGTCACGCTTGCTTGCGGACCGCGCCTATCGCGTCAGCCTGCTCCGTGATTGGTTGGTCGCCGCACCGGCGTATGGCGCGCTGACGGCCGAAGACATCGAAACCCTTTCGAACGATCCGCCGCTGCCCTTCTTCGTTCTGTTCGAAGCGATGCAGCAGCCGCAGGCAGAGGGCCAGCACCTTGGACCACTCGGCTCGATCATCGTATCGGAAGTTATATTCGGCGCGCTTGCGGGCGATCCGCTCTCGTCAGGCGGCGACGCGCTCACGGCCCAGCTTGCCGTTTTGTCTCGCGAATACTATCCGGCGAATTTTTTCCAGGAAATTCCCGACATCTCAAGCATGGCGCAGTTGGTGAAGTTCACCACCGAAATTGCCCAGTTGCAGCAGGCCGTGCCAGCATTTTTGTGAAACGGAATTTTTCCGTCTCACCTAACCCGGAGGAGTAAGACCATGCAGCGCATCGAAAGGCTACAGGTGACCAACCATGAGCGTTGGGGCAAGCTGGTGAAGACCTGGGCTACCGGCACCAACTACCTCGACGACGACAACGTCTATCCGCTGCCGGAGACGATCGACGAATTCAAGGAGCAACTCGCCAAGGCACAAGTATTCGCCACCGTACCGGATCGTTTCAAGCACATCACGTTCGTAAAGCAGGAACAGGACACGATCACGGTAAAGTTGCCGCCGAAGGTGATGATCGAGGATTCCGAGGCGCTGCTCAACCAACCCGGAGCCACCTATCCGCTTCCGCCGTTCTACAAGCGCCTGTTCAACGGTATGGATCCCGTGATCCCGGAGAGCGAGAAGTTCAAGGTGCATGCCGAACGTATCGGCGACTACACCATAAGCGCCTGCGCCTGAAATCCACGAGCGGTCTTGTTACCAGCGCAATGGAGCAATGCCTTCGACCGGAAACCCGGCGCCGCGCAAGCTGCGACGCAGGGTTTCCCACCGTGCCCTGATGTTGATGGGGTGCGATTGCAGGAACCAGCGTGTGATGGCCACGTCGGTCGGGGCGTCTGGCCCAATCCAGAACGAGCGAAGGCCGTTCAGAAATCGCTGCGCTTCCTCGCGCGCCAACTCGGGCTGCCCCAGTTCGAACAGCGCGGCCGCACGCCATGCGGGCAGCGTCTGAATGACATTGTAGGAGCGGTCGTAGGCCTCTATGGCGCCCGCATAGTCGCCGCACATGTAGCGATTGATACAGTGATAACCCCATTCGAGGCGTGAGGGCGCCAGCGAAAGGGCAAGCGATTGGCTGGAGCGTAGCTGGGCTTGTTCGATCGAGCCGCAGAAAGCGCAATAGTGAGCGCTGGACAGCAGCGTCCACGGATCGTTGTCGTTCAACTCGCAAGCAAGGTCCATGTGCGCCGCCGCCTCGGCCTCGCGCAACGCGAACGTATAGGACCAGCCGCAACAGAGATGCGCCCTGGAGTCGACCGGATCGAGTTCAACGGCGATTTTCGCCAGTTCAAGCGTCGCCTTTGCCTTGTCGAGATTGCGAAGGATCCCGGGATGCACGAGATGCTCGATGTTGTTCATCTGCACAAGGCTGCTGTAGAACGGCGAGAAAGCAGGATTTTCCCGGATCGAGTCGCGAAAGATCACGACCGCCCGCTGCCAGCTTTCCTGGTCGAACTTCGCGATGAGATTCTGGCCGCGCAGCCAGCGGTCGTGAAGATCGAGCGAAAGGTCGGGTTCGCCTGCCAGCCGCATTAGCCGTTCGGTCGACAATTGCACGTTCAGCGAGGTCGCGATGCGGCGGATGATGCGCTGTTGTGTCTCGAACCAGTTGGCAAGGCCGAGACGGAAGCTTTCGCTCCAGACATAAATCCCCGTCGTATCGTCCCGCAGCACCATCACGATGTTGATTTCGGCGCCGGCCTGATAGGCGGTGGTCTCGATGCAGTATTGCGCCGCTTCGGGCGTCGGCAGCACGACCGAGGCCGGAGGACGATCGACGACACTCCATTCGCGGAAACGTACGAGACAGGCGGCAAGATGTTGCGAGAACCCCGACACGAGATGGCTGTGATCTTCATCGACGCCGTGCATCGCAAAGGGACGCAGCACCAGGCGCGTCTTGGCGAGCGCGTTAAGCGCAGGCGTCGGGACGAAGGGTTGGGAAACCGCTCCCTTGACCGTCCGGATGGAAAATTCATCGTTCGCCGCGGAGAAATGGAGGCCATCAGAGGCCTGATCGAAAACGCCGAGCTTGATGTTGGCGACGAGTTCTTCGGTCTGCGGCGACGGCTCCATGCCGTAATCGCGATCCAGGAGATGCCAGAGCGCCTTGTAGATACGCAGTGCGCCGGCAGTGTCCCCGTCCTCCGCATGCGCCCGCATCAAATAGCGGCAGGCGTATTCATGAGTCGGATCGAGATTGACGATCGCGGTTGCAATCTTCTTTCTGATGTCGATGGCAACCTGCGGTGCGTTCAAACCCGCTTCGAGACTCCGCATCAGTCGTTCATGGATGGTCTGACGCTTGGCCAGCACCCAGACGCGGAACGACGGATCAAGATCGTCCAGTCCTTCGAACAGCCGCTCGTCCAGCTGCTGGACATCGAGCAGCAGCGGATGGACGCGTCCGCCTTCGGCCAGTTGAAGCACGCTCTCGATATCGACTTCGATTTGTCCGGTGTCGACGCCGACCAGCAGCCGCTCGGCAACGAAGCCGCCAAATCCCGCCTCTTCGAGCACCGAACGAAGTTCGCGAACGACCTGGCGCAACGACGCACGCGCCTTTTCCTCGTCCGAACGGCTCCACAGCAGGCCGACAAGCCGCTCACGGCTCTCCCGCTTCATCTCCGACAGGGCGAGGTAGCCGAACACGGCGGCGGCCTTGCGGGTTCGCAGTTCGATCGGCCGGCCGTTGAACTTCAAGCCGAAGCGTCCGATGAGCGACACCAACAGACGCGGAGCATTTTCAGGCGCCACCGCGGCCTTTTCTGCTGTCATGGCGCTTGCGCTGGCCCGCATGAGAAGATTTTCCGGAACCGGGTCGACAATTCTGGTTCACATTATAACAAAGCGACCCCTCCGGTATAGGTTGCGCCGCCGCCGGTTCGCGCAATGGCGTCCTGCAGCCGCGCCGTGACGATCTCGGATGGCTCGAGCTGGAGACCGGGCGCGACCACGCGAATCACTGAAACGCCGAAGAATCGGCGCGTAAGATCGAGGCAGAAGGTCTCGATACCAA
This sequence comes from Bradyrhizobium sp., assembly GCA_036565985.1. GTDB lineage: Bacteria > Pseudomonadota > Alphaproteobacteria > Rhizobiales > Xanthobacteraceae > Bradyrhizobium. The sequence continues at coordinate 7,281 of DATCXE010000612.1, read as the reverse complement.
GCCCCTCCAAACGTTCTGCGATCAATCCAAAGATATCGCTCGCTTCAGTTGCGAGAATTGAAAGATGTGTCGCGCACTCGGGGGTCGGCTGCAGCAATATGCATTGATCGGCATTGATCATCGCGCGCCGCAGGTGGATGCGATCCTGCGCGTTGAGTGCGGCATCGCCACGCTCGCTGCGCTTGGTGGCGACGACGGAGTCGGCCAATTCAATTTGGCACATCTCCATGATCGCGGCGCGCACTGCGGCCTCCAACCTCGGCCGCGCTGCGAGACCGAAGGCAAAACCGGAACCATCGGCGCGGCAGGAGACGGCAGCGACAACGGGGACGCCGACATCCGTCGTAATGTCGAGCAACCAGGTCCGGCGCCGTGTCGTTGCAGTGTGCCGGAGCTGGCGCAACAGATGTTCGGCCGCGATGCCGGCTTCGTGCTGCGGCGGAATGGATCGGCCCGGCTGACCGCCCCGCCACCACAGCGCGGCCGCGTCGCGCTCGATCAATTCCAGCAGACCGTGCAGGGCTGCGGCTTCCCGTGTCGGACCAGCGGCCGATCCGATACTCAAGGGAAACGGCGGCGTGAATTCGCGCTGCGCCGGCGGTCGGCGCAGGCAAATGTCGGCTGGCAGCAGCACGTCGAATCCGTCGGTCGCTCTCGTGGCACGAAACCACGAGAGCGCCCTCTCCGGCTGTGTGCGGCGCTCCGACAAGGCGGCGACGAGTTCGGCTGCCATCGGGCCGAGTTTGCCGGCCTGGTCTTCAATGCACGGATAGATCAGCTCGTCGCTTTGCGTTTGCAATTGGGAGAGATACTCGATCCCCTCGCCGACGCAGCCCTGAAATGCTTCCTGCAGCGAAAGGCCGACGCCGGAAACGCCGACGACGGGGCTTCCCGCGTGCAACGAATCGGCGAGTGCGGGATCGAATTGCGCGCCAAAGGATATTAGTCCCGGCGCGTCGGGCGCGGCGAGTTCGAATATCCGTGCGAATCGCGAGGCGGCCGTGAGCAGACAAGCGCGATTCGCGGTTTGCGGGTCACGGCGCGATCCGGATGCCACGGGCATGTAACCCAGCGCCTGCAGCAGATTTTCTGCATCGCGATCGCCGGGCGCGCTCAATTCCTCCCCGCGCAATAACGCCGCCGCTCGCGCAAACAGTTTTTCCATCGAGTGTTCAGCGCCGCTCACGATGACCTCACGCCTGACGGGCAGAGTCGGACACGAGGTCTATCCCACCTCGCCTGGAGGAACTTATGCTTGCGAAAGCCCTAGTCATAGCCATGGCGGCTGATATTGCCCGGTCGGATTATGCCAAGCCAACCTTGATTCGCAGCCGAAGCCGGGAATGGCTGATAGCCTGCCGTTGGGGGCCGGAAGGCGAGTATCTTTCGATTGCGACAGCCGGTCCGATCACGGAGCCGCTCGCACTCGCCGCGCCGCAGGCGATCGCTCCCATACACAGCCTGTTCGGCGTGCTGGTCGCGGAATCGGCAACCCAATCCACCAGCACGTTCCTGCTGGTGCGTCAGCTGCCTGGCGCGATCGAACTGGCCGGCACGTTCTTCCCCGCCGATGGTTATGTGTTGCTGCAGGATCACGACGACATCCACCTCGTCTGCAAGGCGCGCTACTCGCATAGCTGCGGCTGGCAGGACGGCAAGGAAATCCGCAAGGACATCCCCGATCCGGCACCGTCTTCAGCCGAGGCGATGTCATGGCATATCGAAGCGGCGCGCCGCGACTGGATCGGCGAATTCATTCCCGGCAGCATGCCAAGGCAACGTGTCGCCATCCGTGCGACCGGCTGATGAACGCGACACCGGCCACGCTTCGATCGGCAGAGCCTGATTCAACGAGGCTTGAACCAACAAGGCTTGAATCAACAAGGCTCGGATCAACGGAAGTGGCCGGCGGGCTTGCCGTCCGAAACTATCCCTGCGCGCGGAAACTCCGGTGGCCGGTCTCAGACCTTGTGGTTGGGGCTTTGGCCTCCATTTCACGATCGGCGATGCTTTCAACCAGCTTTGCAATCGACAGGCGCACGCGCGGATCGGTCGTTCGCACATAGGCCTTGAGAACGCGTAGAGCGCCGGGCTCGGCGAGCAGATGGACCGGGGAATTCAGGCCGGAAGATCCATCCGCGGAGGATTCGAACAACTCGCCGACAGAAATGCCAAGGACGGAAGCGATCTGCGACAACCGGCTGGCGCCAACCCGGTTCGCACCTTTCTCGTATTTCTGCACCTGCTGAAAGGTAACGCCGATCCGTTCGGCGAGCACGGTTTGGCTCATGCCGCGGTTGATCCGAAACATGCGGATCTTGGCCCCCACCATCGCATCGAGCGGGCCAGACTTCCTGATCGCCATTGTGTCACTCTCCCAACTTTTTCAGTTGGGAGAAGCCTAACACAACCTGAGGGCGTTGCAGGTGCTAATTTGCGATCCCGGGAAGGACCTTCACCCGCTGCTCATCGTCGCAGTGTTCGATGGTCAACCGGCCCTGCGGATCGATGGCAGCCTTCATGGCCGGCGGGTGGCCGGCCTGGAGAAAATGCTGCAGTACGGCACGATTATTTTCATTGAGCGCAAACAACCCACGCATCAATTCGAAAAAGCCAGGCTCTTCCGCCACATAAAGCAGCTCGCGCAGCTCTGCTCCGGTATAGTTCCCCAATGCTGTTACCAGCCATTCGGTCTGGTCATTTGGATCGCTCTCAGGTGCGCGATTCAAATAGTAGACTACCGATTCCGCCGTCATCTCTTCCCCCGGGTCCCTCGCGATAGCTCCCAATACCGGACTGCTTTCCGATAGTTCCCTGGCAGCTAACTCCGAACGCGAGACTGCGTGGGTGTTCGTGATTTCAGCGTGATCGCGACCGACGCCTCCGGAACCCGTTACCGCTCCCGCTCTTGGCCGCGACGCGCCGAATCAGTACGGGCCTGACGGAGCCCGGCCCCAAGCCCCGCTGCAGCAGCCCCCGGGCCCCGATCAGAACACCTTCGCTATCGCGCGTTGGGCATCCTGTTGAATTGTCTTGAGATGATCCTGGCCGCGGAAGCTTTCGGCGTAGATCTTGTAGACATCTTCGGTCCCCGAGGGCCGCGCTGCGAACCATCCCGCCTCGGTTTCGACCTTGATTCCGCCGAAGGGTTGATCGTTGCCCGGGGCGCGGGTTCTGATCGCGCTGACCGACTCGCCGGCGAGTTGTCGCAGGTCGAGTTGCTCCGGACCGAGCGCCTTCAAGGCATTCTTCTGTTTCGGAGTCGCCGGCACATCGATCCGCTCGTAGAAGGGCACCCCGAGTTCGGCCGTCAGCCCGGCAAACAACTGGCTCGGATCTCGGCCGGTCCGGCCGAGGATTTCGGCCGCGAGCAGCCCCATCACGATGCCATCCTTGTCGGTCGTCCACACGGTGCCGTCGCGCTTGAGGAACGATGCGCCGGCGCTTTCCTCCCCGGCAAAGCCAAACGCGCCGGTACCGAGACCGTCGACGAACCATTTGAAGCCGACCGGGGTTTCGACCAGCTTGCGGTTCAGCTTCCTTGCGACACGATCGATGATCGAACTGGAGACGATGGTCTTGCCGATCGCCGCCTCCCTGCCCCATTGCGGCCGGTGCTCGAACAGATAGGCGATCGCGGCGGCGAGAAAGTGGTTCGGGTTCATCAGGCCACCCGTGCGCGTCACGATTCCGTGCCGGTCGGCATCGGTGTCGTTGGCAAATGCAACATCAAATTTGTCACGCATCGCAATCAGGCTCGCCATCGCATATGGCGACGAGCAATCCATCCGGATCTTGCCGTCCCAATCCGCGGTCATGAAGCGGAATGTCGGATCGACGGCATCGTTCACGATCGTCGCATTGATTCCATAATGCTCGATCAGCGGCTGCCAGTAATGAACGGCGGCGCCGCCCAGCGGATCGATTCCGATTTTTACGCCCGACGATTTGATCAGCGCCAGATCGACGGCATTGCCGAGATCGGTGACGTAGGGGCGGATATAGTCATGCAGGTGCGTGGACGGCGCCTTGCGGGCGCGCTCATAAGGCATCTGCGCAACGCCCGTCATGCCGGCTGCCATATACGCGTTCGCCGCCTTCTCGACCTTGCCGGTCACGTCGGTATCGGCCGGGCCGCCATGCGGGGGATTGTATTTGTAGCCGCCATCCTCGGGCGGATTGTGCGACGGCGTGATGACGACGCCATCGGCGAGTCCGCTTGTCCGGCCCTTGTTGTAGCTCAGGATCGCATGCGAGATGACGGGGGTCGGCGTGTAACCGCCGCTTGCGTCGATCATGATGTCGACGCCGTTCGCGGCGAATACCTCCACCGCGCTCGCCAGCGCGGGCTCGGCCAGCGCATGCGTATCGATCCCGACGAACAGCGGTCCCGTCAGTCCCGTTTCGCGGCGATGATCGCAGATCGCCTGTGTCGTCGCCAGGATGTGGTTTTCGTTGAACGAGTTTTTCAGCGACGAGCCACGGTGACCCGATGTGCCGAAGGCAACGCGCTGGGTGGGATCGGTCGGATCGGGCTTGCCGGCAAAATACGCCGTTACCAGTTGCGGCACGTTGACGAGAGAGGAGGGATCGACCGGTTTGCCTGCGGCGGGATTGGGGGCAGTCACGAGACCTCGCGGGGGATGATTTCGCCGGAACTATAAAGGGAAGCGATCGCGTCGGCAAAATTTGAATACGGGGCTTGCGACGCGGGCCGAACCGCCTAATAGGCGCGCTGGGGCCGACGGTCGACCCGGCCCGGCGGTTTCCTGCCGGCCTGAGCAAAAAACGGATTGGTCAGGCATTGAGTCCCGCCGCGTCCCGACGCTGACGCCTGGCACTGCGCCAGCGTCGAATAGCGACATTCAAAGTGATCGCCATCGATGGTGAAGACCTGCATGCAGACCGGGTAGCTGGGATCGTAGGTCTGGGCGCGCGCCGGAACAACCATCACAGCGATTGCCAGCATCGCGCAAGCGAGTACGCGCATCGAAAGTTCCTTCGGGTTAAACCCAGATAGAGCTGCCGTACGCAGGCTTAAAAACATCAAAAATGGGCGCTAACGAGGCTCGATCGCGTTGTCGCCTGCTATCACCCGCGGCTAATGCATTCAAGCATAATCAGACCAACGGGGGATGGCCGATCTTGTGGGGCCGACACACCCTGCAAGCTCTTCCCACGCGAGAGCGTTGGCGTGCCCGTCATCAGGCCGTCGCAGATCAGGCGCCGCCAAACTTGGACGGATCATTATAGGCAGGAGGATCGTCGTGGTAGGTCCGCACGCCACCCGGAGCGGTGTCGTCGCGGTAGATCCGCGCGCTACCCGGAACGGCGTAGTTTGGAATCATGCCGAAACTCGAGGTCACACCCTGGGTGGGACGAACGATGACATGTCGCGATTTGGAATGATGCCCTCGTTCGGCGGCGTTCGCAGCAGCACAGAGAACGATCAAAAGCCCTAGCGCCAGGACAGAACGCATTTGACTATCTCCAAGTTGCATTTTCGCCAGTTTTGCCAGCACCATCACAGGTAGTGCGCGGGCCGCACGGTCGTAACCCGCAGCTGCCCGCAAACCACTCAAATCGAGGTGATCATGGGCGTGCCATAAACCATCCGCGTCGTACGGGAGCGCCAGGCTTCGGAGCAAATCGTCCGATAAAGCCGAGGGATCGCGATCAGCGTCGACGCGTCCGTCGCGCAACACTCCGCGGTCCTGATTTAACTCAAATTCAATGAACGAGCCGGTTGCAACGGTTCGCATTTGAGATTGCACGGGATAGTGGACATTTGACGAGAAGGCCGACACATATCACGTCGGACAGCGCGCGCGATCAACAGGAGAGCTTCATGAACTTCTCGGGCATTTTTGCGCGAATTGTCGCGCTGATCGGCGCCGCCGCGCTGATGTGGCGCCGGATGCAGGACGCAGCGCAGAAGCCCGCCTGGGGCAATGCGCCTGATATTCCGGAGGCGAAGCCGCAAGGCGCCATCCCGACGCTCAAGATGCCGACGGCGCAGGGGTGGAGCGAGGGGCAGAAGCCAACCGCAGCACCGGGGCTGAAGGTCAACGCGTTTGCGACAGGCCTGGAGCATCCGCGCTGGATCAACGTGTTGCCCAATGGCGACGTGCTGATCGCCGAATCCAACCAGATCGCGGGCCCGCCGAGAAGCGTGTTTCACTACGCGATGCAGGCGACGATGCGGCGCGCCCGGGCGCTCGGGGTCAGCGCCAACCGCATCACGCTGTTGCGCGACAGGGATGGCGACGGCGTCGCCGAAGGTCGCGGGATTTTCATGGAAGGATTGAGCCAGCCGTTCGGCATGGCGCTGGTTGGCGACACCTTTTATGTCGGCAACACCGATGGCGTGGTCGCCTTTCCCTATGTGCAAGGCGCGGACAGCATCACCGCCGAGGGACGTACACTCGTCACGTTCAAGCCGTCCGGGCATTGGACGCGGAGCCTGCTGCCGAACGCCGATGGGACAAAGCTCTATGCCGGCGTCGGCTCGCTCAGCAACATCGCCGAGAGCGGCATGGAGGTCGAGGAAGGCCGCGCCGCGATCTACGAACTCGATCTCGCGCGCGGCACCAATCGCATCTTCGCCAGCGGCCTGCGCAACGCCGTGGGCCTCGCCTGGGAGCCAAAGACCTCCGTGCTCTGGACCGTCGTCAACGAGCGCGACGGCCTCGGCGACGAAGTGCCGCCGGATTATCTGACCTCCGTGCGCGAAGGCGGCTTCTACGGCTGGCCCTATTGCTACTGGGGCCAGACGGTGGACGATCGCGTGCCGCAGGATCCGGCGATGGTCGCGAAGGCGATCACGCCGGATTACGCGCTCGGCGGCCACACCGCTTCGCTCGGGCTGTGCTGGATGCCGGCCGGCACCCTCCCCGGTTTTCCGGACGGCATGGTGATCGGCCAGCACGGCTCCTGGAATCGCAGCACGCTGAGCGGCTATGCCGTCGTCTTCGTACCCTTCGAGAACGGACAGCCTTCCGGCCCGGCGCGCGATATCCTGACGGGCTTCCTCGCGCCGGATGAGAAGGTCTCCTATGGACGACCGGTCGGCGTCACCCTCGGCCCGGATGGTTCGCTGCTGGTGGCGGACGATGTGGGCAATGTCATCTGGCGGGTGACGGGGGCGTAGCCGATCGGAGAGTGCGTCGCCTCACCTTTCGATGCATTCTGCCATCACCCTCTCGATCTCGGCGATAGAGAGCACCCCGATCTCGGCGATGAAGACGATCCGTGCCCGCGGCACACCGGCCGCAGGCGCTT
>DATCXE010000585.1:0-4915 GCA_036565985.1 Bradyrhizobium sp. | reverse complement strand
GCGCGCGGTCGGTCCGGAACTCGCGGTCAAGATGATCGTCGGCGGCGATCCGATCAGCGCGGCGGAAGCGCAGAAGAGCGGCCTGATCGAGGAAATCGTCGAAGGCCCGGCCTCAGGCGGCGAGGCTTTTGCCCGCAAGGTGCTGGCTGAGAAGCGCCCGCTGCGCAAGCTGCGCGACGACGACTCCAAGCTCGCGGCGGCCAAGGCCGACATCTCGATCTTCACCAATGCGGTCGCAGCCCTGACCAAGAAGGCGCGCGGGCTCGAAGCGCCGTTTGCGGCGGCAGATGCCGTGCGCGCCGCGATCGACCTGCCGTTCGACGAAGGGTTGAAGAAGGAGCGCGAAGGGTTCCTCAAGCTGGTGTCGAGCGATCAGTCCAAGGCGCAGCGCTACGCGTTCTTCTCGGAACGCGAGGCCGCCAAGATCGCCGGCGTGCCCGAAGGAACAAAGCCGCGCAATGTCGCGCGCGTCGCCATCATCGGCGCCGGCACCATGGGCGGCGGCATCGCGATGTCGTTCGCCAATGCCGGTATTCCGGTCACGCTGATCGAGACCGGCGAAGAGCAGCTCAAGCGCGGCATGGGCGTGATGCAGAAAAACTACGAGGCGACGGCGGCCCGCGGCGGCATTCCCGCCGATGCCCCGGCCAAGCGCATGGGCCTGATCACGGGTGTGGTCGGCCTGGAGAATGTCAAGGACGCTGACCTGGTGATCGAAGCCGTGTTCGAAACCATGGCGGTCAAGAAGGAAGTGTTCGAGGCGCTCGACAAGCACGCCAAGCCCGGTGCGGTTCTTGCGTCCAACACCTCCTACCTCAACATCGACGAGATCGCGAAAGTGACGAAGCGCCCGCAGGACGTGCTCGGCATGCACTTCTTCTCGCCGGCCAACGTCATGAAGCTGTGCGAGATCGTCCGCGCCGACAAGACCGCGCCGGACGCGCTGACGACCGCCGTTTCGATCGCGCGCAAGATTGCCAAGGTGCCGGCCGTGGTCGGCGTCTGCGACGGCTTTGTCGGCAACCGCATGCTGGCCCAGCGCGGCAAGCAGTCGGAAAAGCTGTTGTTCGAAGGCGCGCTGCCGCAGCAGGTCGACGCTGTGGTAACCAAGTTCGGCATGCCGATGGGCCCGTTCGCGATGGGCGATCTCGCCGGTCTCGACATCGGCTGGCGTTCGCGGAAAGACCGCGGCATCAAGTCTGAGATCGCCGACGCGTTGTGCGAGGCGGGCCGCTTCGGCCAGAAGACCGGCAAGGGCTACTACAAGTATGAAGGCGGCTCCCGCGCCGCGTTGCCGGATCCGGAAGTCGAGAAGCTGATCGACGAGACGCTGCAGCGCCTCGGCCGCAAGAAGCGCGTCGTCAGCGACGACGAAATCCTCGAGCGCATGATGTACCCGATGATCAACGAGGGCGCGCGGATCCTCGAAGAGAAGATCGCGGCGCGTCCGAGCGACATCGACGTGATCTGGCTCTACGGCTATGGCTGGCCGATCTATCGCGGCGGCCCGATGTTCTATGCCGACCAGGTCGGGCTGAAGCACATCGCCGACCGGCTGTCGTATTACGCCAAGGAGACCAACGATCCCTCGCTCGAACCGGCGCCGCTGCTCAAGCGTCTCGCCGCGGAAGGCAAGACGTTCGCGTCGCTGGCCCAGGCGTCGAAGGCGGCTTGATGGGTCTTCGTTCCACCCGCACGTCATTCCGGGATGGTGCGTCAGCACCAGACCTCAGATGCGCTCTGCGCATCGGGGAATCTCGAGATTCCGGGTTCGTCCTTCGGACGCCCCGGAATGACGACTTTTACTGTTGAACCGCATGACCCATCCCGGCGAACAGTTCTATCCGGAAGGCGTCCGCTGGGATGATCCGATCCCGCGCGGCACGCTGCCGGATTTGCTGTCGCAGGCAGCAGCCGAGTTCGGGTCGCGGCCTGCGCTTGAGTTTCGCGACCGGCCGATCAGCTACAGCGAACTGGAAGACAAGGTCGAGATTGCCGCCGGTGCCTTCCTTCGCGCCGGATACGGCAAGAACCATTCGGTCGCACTGTTCCTCGGCAATTCGCCCGATCATCCGGTCAATTTCTTCGGCGCGCTGAAGGCAGGTGCACGCGTCGTGCACCTGTCGCCGCTCGACGGCGAGATCGCGCTGTCGCACAAGCTTTCGGACTCCGGCGCGCGCGTGCTCGTCACCTCCAACCTCTCGGCGCTGCTGCCGACCGCGCTGAAGTTTCTCGACAAGGGCTTGCTCGACCGCCTGATCGTTTGCGAGGACGACAATTGGGGCAAGGCCGGCACGCCGCAGACGGCGCTGCCCGATCATCCCGCCATCATCACCCACAGGCAGTTCATCGAGGGCGCGGCGAAGCCGGCGCAATGGCCGGCGATCTCGGCCGATGACGTCGCCCTGCTGCAATATACCGGCGGCACGACCGGCTTGCCCAAGGGCGCAATGCTGAGCCACGGCAATCTGACGTCGGCGGTATCGGTCTACGACGTCTGGGGAAAGCCGGCGCGGCTCGAACGCAATGCGATCGAGCGCGTGATCTGCGTACTGCCTCTGTTTCACATCTATGCGCTGACGGTGGTGCTGCTGTCGTCGATCCGGCGCGGCAATCTGATCTCGCTGCACCAGCGCTTCGACGTCGAAGCGGTCATGCGCGACATCGAGGTCAAGCGCGCCACGGCTTTTCCCGGCGTGCCGACGATGTGGATCGCGATTGCTGCCTTGCCGGACCTGGACAAGCGCGATCTGTCCTCGCTGGTCAGCGTCGGTTCCGGCGGCGCGCCGCTGCCTGTCGAGGTCGCACGCATCCTGGAGCGCCGGGTCGGCATGAAGCTGAAGAGCGGCTGGGGCATGACCGAGACCTGCTCGCCCGGCACCGCGCACCCCAAGGAAGGCCCGGACAAGCCCGGCTCGATCGGCCTGATGCTGCCGGGCATCGAGATGGACGTGGTGTCGCTGGAAGATTCGACCAGGCTGATGCCGGTCGGCGAGGTCGGCGAGATCAGAATTCGCGGTCCGAACGTCACCAAGGGCTACTGGAACCGGCCAACGGAAACCGCGGAAGCCTTTGTCGGCGACCGCTTCCTCACCGGCGACATCGGTTACATGGACGCCGACGGCTATTTCTACCTGGTCGACCGCAAGAAGGACATGATCATCTCCGGCGGCTTCAACGTCTATCCGCAGATGATTGAGCAGGCGATCTACACCCATCCTTCCGTGCAGGAGGTGATCGTGATCGGCATCCCCGACGATTACCGCGGCGAGGCGGCCAAGGCCTTCGTCAAGCTGCGCGACGGCGCAAACTCCTTCACGCTGGAGGAATTGCGCGCCTTCCTCACCGGCAAGCTCGGCAAGCACGAACTGCCGGCCGCGCTCGATTTCGTCGATGAACTGCCGCGCACGCCGGTCGGCAAGCTCTCGCGCCACGAACTTCGTCTGCAGCAACCGCCGCCGCAGGGTGCATCACAGAAACAACAAGCCGCAACAGGAGGTCGTTCCTAAACTCCGCCGTCGTCCCGGCCTTGAGCCGGGACCCATACGCCGCGGCCCTGGTTCGGGGCAGCCTGGGAGACGGCTTTCGCAACACTAACGACGGTGGTTATGGATCCCTGCGTTCGCAGGGCCGACGAGATAGAGAGTTCGCGTTAAGAGTCTAATTCGCTCACAAGGAGGATCCGATGGATCTCGCTTTCAGCAAGGAAGAAATGGCGTTTCGTGAAGAGGTGCGGGCCTTCTTCAGGGACAACGTGCCGCCGGAGACGCGGCGCAAGATGGTCGAGGGCCGTCACCTCTCCAAGGACGAGATGATCGCGTGGTGGCGCATCCTGAACAAGAAGGGGTGGGGCGTTTCGCACTGGCCGAAGGAATACGGCGGCACCGGCTGGACCTCGGTGCAGCACTACATCTTCAACGAAGAGCTGCAGATGCATCCGGCGCCGGCGCCGCTCGCCTTCGGCGTCAGCATGGTCGGGCCTGTCATCTACACCTTCGGCAACGAAAAGCAGAAGAAGCAGTACCTGCCGCGCATCGCCAATGTCGAAGACTGGTGGTGCCAGGGCTTCTCGGAGCCCGGCTCCGGATCGGACCTCGCCTCGCTCAAGACCAAGGCGGAGCGCAAGGGCGACAAGTACATCATCAACGGCCAGAAGACCTGGACCACGCTCGCCCAGCACGCCGACATGATCTTCTGCCTGTGCCGCACCGACAATAATGCGAAGAAGCAGATGGGAATCTCCTTCATCGTCTTCAGCATGAAGTCGAAGGGCGTCACCGTGCGTCCGATCGAGACCATCGACGGCGGCCACGAGGTCAACGAAGTGTTCTTCGACGACGTCGAGGTGCCGGTCGAGAACCTGATCGGCGAGGAAAACAAGGGCTGGGATTACGCAAAGTTCCTGCTCGGCAACGAGCGCACCGGCATCGCCCGCGTCGGCGTCTCCAAGGAGCGGCTGCGCCGCATCAAGGACCTCGCCTCCAAGGTCGAGTCCAACGGCAAGCCGATCATCCAGGACCAGGGTTTCCGCGAAAAGCTCGCGGCCTGCGAGATCGAGCTGAAGGCGCTCGAACTCACGCAGCTGCGTGTCGTCGCCGACGAAGGCAAGCACGGCAAGGGCAAGCCCAATCCGGCCTCCTCGGTGCTGAAGATCAAGGGCTCGGAAATCCAGCAGACCACCACCGAACTCCTGATGGAGGTGATCGGACCGTTCGCCGCGCCCTACGACGTGCATGGCGACGACGGCTCCAACGAGACCATGGACTGGACCGCCCAGATCGCGCCGAGCTACTTCAACAACCGCAAGGTCTCGATCTACGGCGGCTCCAACGAGATCCAGCGCAACATCATCACCAAGGCGGTGCTGGGGCTTTAACCCCACCACCACCTGTCGTCCCCCGCGAAGGCGGGGGAC
>DATCXE010000545.1:0-10962 GCA_036565985.1 Bradyrhizobium sp. | reverse complement strand
CCGAACGGGTGTAGCCGATATCATGTCTACCCTCCGAACGTTTGCGCCCCGAATTGACGACTCGGCTTTTTGGCTTGCCGAGGCGACATTCTCTGCTGAATGCGGGAGGCGTCCGTCCAGTCGGCGCGAAGCGATTTCGGTGGGGCAACAGCCATGGATTTCTGGAGTGTGTTGGGCCCCGTTCCCGGCGTCCACCTCGACCACAAGAGTTTGTCCGGACATAGCGCGCCAGTCTCGTGGTTGCCTTCCGGGAATGCGTGGCAAGGCTTCGCGGCCGACACCGGACACAACAGCGCCGGCAATGGCGGCAACGGCCATTTTTCCGGGAGCATGACCAGCACCGGTTACGCTTCCTTCGAGCCGCTCAACGTGGCGCACGCCGGCTCCCACGGCACCGCCGGGGCCTATCAGACCAACGTCGTCTATCTCGATCAATCCGCGACCCAGATCGCGGGCGTTGGCGGCGATGGCGGTAACGGCAATGCCGCGTCGGGCGGAAGCGTCAGCGCGTTCGGGTCGGCCCATGGCGGCTTCGGCAGCGGCGACAACAGCGCCGGCAATGGCGGCGACGGCACCTTTTCGGGATCGATGGTGCATGCACCCGTCGTGGTCTATAGCCCGGTCAACATCGCCGTTGCCGGCGCCAATTCGACAGCCGACGCCCAGCAGACCAACACCGTCCATTTCGATCAATCCGCGACGCAGATGGCGGGAATTGGCGGCGATGGCGGCAACGGCAATGCCGCATCAGGCGGAGCCATCAGCGCGTTCGGACCCGTCCCCGGCGTCTTTCCCGTCGCGGCCGGCAGCGGCGACAACAGCGCCGGCAATGGCGGCGACGGACAGGCCTATGGCGGCCTCGTTCACGCGACCTTCGCGTTCTACTATCCGATCAACATCGCGGTGGCCGGATACAATTCCACGGCGCATGCCGGGCAGACCAACGACGTGGTGATCGATCAATCCGCGCATCAGATGGCCGGCGTCGGCGGTGACGGCGGGAGCGGCAATGCCGCGACCGGCGGAGCTGCGGACATATTCTCCTCGATCTTCGACATGATCGGCTCTGACACGATTGCGACTGGCCACAACAGCGCCGGCAACGGCGGCAGCGGCCATTTCGCGGGCAACCTCGTCGACATCGACGTGGCGATCTACGCCCCGATCAACATCGCGGTGGCCGGCTACAATTCGACGGCCGAGGCTACCCAGAGCAACCACGTCCAGCTCGATCAGAGCGCCACCCAGATCGCCGGCGTCGGTGGTGACGGCGGCCACGGCAACACCGCGCTTGGCGGCGACCTGGCCATGCACCTGCTGTCGGACCTTCACGTGCTGGATCATATTGCCTGACGCCGCTTCCGTTTCGATCCCATCGAAACGGCGATCCAGGTTTTGTTTTTGGCGCGCCTTCCCGGCGCGCATTTCTCCGCTTCACTTGAAAGACGTTTGAACAGCATTTGGCGCTGCCTGTATCGCAGCGGCGAGACGCCAGCATTTCGGGCGTACACCTGTGCTCCTGATGGCATCACCTTTGGCGGCTAGACCGATCCGGCACCGAAATCCAAGATCGCTGCCGTCCACATTGGGACGCACAGTGTGCAAACCACATCAGGGAGACTCACATGGGCAAGGCATCATTTCCTTCCGACACGATCACGTTCAAGGCAATGACCGGCGGCAACAGCGCTGGTAACGGCGGAGACGGCTACAACTCGGGCACCATCGTCAACAATCCGACACTCAAGTTCGACCCGACCAACAAGGCCGAGGGCGCCGACGTCAACGTCAAGAACGGCGATCACGTTTCCCAGAAGGCATATTGGGACGCCGGCGGCGCGAATGCGAAGGCGGAGAAGTATTCCAAGGCGGAGGGCGGAAAGGCCTATTCGAATGGCGACCAGGAATCCGACAGCGGCCACAACAAGTCCGACGTGGATGCCAACACCAAGGCCTACCAGGACAACTGGCTCGCCGCGGACCAGAGCCAGACCGTGATGGCCGGCGTCGGCGGCGACGGCGGAAACTACAACAAGGCGGAAGGTGGCGACATCCACTTCAAGGCAAGCATCGAGTCCGCCAACCTGAACGACGTGCTCAACGACTCCAAGCATTTCCACATCGACGATTCGCTGCTCAGCTGATCGATACGTGTGAGGGGTGGACCGGCGGCGCAAATGCCGCCGGTCCAATTCGTCGCATCGCCGGCGAATAATCGGACGGAAGGTCTGGACTTCAGAACTCTGGCGGGACCGCAATGCTGATGCTACCGCTCCAGCCGCAGACGATGTCGCCACCGCAGACGCCGTTGCAGTCGGCGTTGCGGGCCTGCGTGGGGTCGTTCGGGCTCGTCTTCGCCTACAGCTGCAGCTACAATCTGCTGCTTCTCGCGCCTTCGATCTATCTGCTCCAGATCTACGATCGCGTGCTGTCGAGCCGCAGCGGCCATACGCTGCTGATGCTGACCATCATCGTCGCGTTCACGGTCGTGGTGGGCGGCGTGCTCGATGCGCTGCGCCGCGCCGCATTGGGGCGGATGGGCGAGTGGCTTGAACAGGAACTCCACCCCTCGACGCTCTCCGCGTGTCTCAAATGCGCCCACGCCGACCGGGCGCGGGCGTCGGACGCCTATCGCGACCTTGCGATGCTGCGTCAGTTCGCCCAGTCCGGGGCGTGTTCGACCCTGTTCGACGCGCTCTGGACGCCGCTCTTCCTCGGCGTTCTCTTCCTCGTGCATCCCCTGCTGGGCGTGATCGGCGTGTTCGTCGTGCTCTTCCTGCTGGGTCTAGGGCTTGTCGAAGACTGGCTCACGGAAGCGCCGATGGCGCGGTCGGCCGGCGCGCTGTCAAGGAGCCAGGGATGGTTCGGCACGGCGGTCGGAAACCTGCACGTGCTCAGGGCGATGGGAATGCTCGACGGCGCCGCGCGCCTGATCCGCCAGGCTGCGCAGTATGCGAGGAGCGAGCAGCAAGTGGTCCAGCGCCGCCACGAGACCATGATGCTGATCGCAAAGCCCGCGCGGGCGCTGGCGCAGGTCCTGGTCATGGGCGCTGCCGCCTGGCTCGTCCTGGAACAGAACAGAAGTCCCGCCATCATCTTTGCCACGACGCTGCTGTTCGGACGCGCGCTCGCGCCCGTCGAGGGGGCGGTTGGAGGCTGGAAGGCATTCATGATGGCGCTCGCCGCCTACCGTCGGCTCAACGACGTCATGTCGCCAGTCACCACGGTTGCGAAGGTCAGGGCCTTCCCGGAGGGGAAGGGAGGTCTCGCTGTCAACCGTGTCGGCGTCGCCGCGCCGGGATCGGAGAACTGGATGCTGAAGGATGTGTCGTTCAGTCTTGCTCCTGGTGAATGCCTGGGCATCATCGGTCCATCGGGCTCCGGCAAATCCACGCTCGGCAGGATCCTCACCGGAATCTTCGTGCCGTCGGCGGGTTCGGTCCTGCTCAATGGCATCGACATTCTGGCGCTGCACGATTCAGGCGGCGGCTCGCGCCTTGGGTATCTGCCGCAGGATATCGATCTCGTCGGCGAAACCTTAAAGGACATCATTGCACGGCTGGACGACGCCGATCTGCAGCAGGTGATCGACGCAGCGAAGCTGGCCGGCCTGCACGAGACGATCATGCGGCTGCCGCAGGCATACGATACGGTCGTCATCGGGGGCGGGGCGCATCTGCCGCGCGGGTTTCGCCAGCGCCTCGGCCTTGCACGGGCGTTTTTCGGCGACCCGTATCTCGTCGTCCTCGACGAGCCGAATTCGAGCCTGGACAGTCTCGGCGAGCGCATGCTGTTCGACGCCATCGAACAGATGAAGGCGGCCAATACGATGGTGATCATCATCACCCACCGGATCGGGATCCTCAGCGCGACGAACAAGCTTGCGATCATGGAGGGTGGTGTGGTCAGCGCATTCGGTGACAGCAGGGAGATTTTCGAACGGTGTCTGGCAAGGCCGCAGGTTGCTTCGCGCGAGCACGTCTCATGAGGATGTCACTCGCGCACGTCGATGTCCGGGAGATCGCACGGTGGCCGGGATCGGCGGCGCCGGCGTTCTGTGACCGGCTTCGCCGCATCACCTGGATCCGCACCAGGCGCTCTTACCGTTGCCTGGTCCGGCCGGGATGGGATCGACTGAGAATTGCCGTCGCTCACGCCGAGATCTGGCAGGTCCCACGCTGGCTGCGGTCGGCGCCGCCGGAGCTTCGCGACCGGCTGCGCGGTGTCACCTGGACAGGAAACCTGCTGGTCTGCGGCTTCGTCATCGGCCTGGGCACCTGGTCGGCCTACGCCCCGCTCGAAAGCGCCGCGGTCGCGGCCGGCACCGTCGAATCCGAATCCAGCCGCAAGACGATCCAGCACCTCGAGGGCGGCATCGTCAGGCAAATCCTGGTCGCGGACGGCGACGTCGTCAGCGCCGGACAAACCATCATCGCGCTGGAGGACACCAAGGCCCGTGCCGAGGCCCAGAGCCTGCGAGGCCAGTTGTGGGAAGCGACGGCGCGTGAGGCGCGGCTGCAGGCGGAGCAGCACGGCGAAGGCCAGGTGTCGTTTCCGGCCGAGCTGGAACTGGCGCAGAAGGCCAGCCCGCAGGTTTCGGCAGTGCTTGCAGGCCAGCAGGGCATCTTCGAAACGCGCCGGCAGGTCTTTCAGTCGCAAGCGGCCGTAACCCGTGAAAAGCGGTCGCAGGTCGAAAAGGAGATCGAGGGCCTCAGGGCGCAGGAAAGCGCGGCCTCACGGCGCATCGAAATCGTCAAGGAGGAAGCGGCGACCGTGGCCTCCCTCGTCAGCAAGGGACTTGAGCGCCGCCCGCGCCTTCTCAACCTCGAACGGGAGCTCGCCGACATCGAGGGCCGGCGGGGCGAGATCGTCGCGCAGATATCGCGCGCAGGCCAGGTCATCAACGAGTCCGAGGCGGTTCTTCTCAAGCTGGAGCATGACCGTCAGAACGAGATCGCGCAGTCGCTGCGCGAGGTGCAAAACCAGATCTTCCAGATCCGCGAGCGGCTGCAGATGGCCGACGACCAGCTCTCGCGAACGGCGGTCAAGGCGCCGGAGGACGGCGTGGTGACCGACCTCAGGATCCATACCCCGGGTGGCGTCATCGGCGCCGGCGCACCTCTCATGGATCTGGTCCCCCGGCAGGACCGGCTGATCGTCGTTGCGCGCGTCAGGCCCGAAGACATCGATGTGGTGCGTCCCGGACTCAATGCCGATGTGAGTCTTCTGCCCTACAATCAGCGCCGTGTGCCAAGGCTCCACGGCAGCGTGATGCACGTTTCCGCAGACCGTCTGGTCGACAAGCGCACCGATCAGCCCTACTACGCCGCGAAAATTCGCGTGCAGGACCCGGCAAGCGCCGGAATCGAGGATGTCCGGATCATTCCCGGAATGCCGGCCCAGGTGTTCATCAAGACCGGCCGCGGCACCGTGGCGCTATACGCCCTCAAGCCGCTGCTCGACAGCTTCCACGGCGCGTTCCGCGAGGATTAGCGGTGGAACCGCGAACTCGATCGTCCGTCAAGACGACTACGCTCGCAAGGGGGCCGCATTCGTTCGCCGGCTCCAGCGAAGTACCGCTTCGGTGCGATTGCGCGCGGAGCATTTTCGCATGATGCGCTGAATATGCATTTTGACGGTGTTTTCCGAAAGGTTGAGCCTGACTGCAATCAGCTTGTTGGGGAGGCCGAGCTGCAGCGCCTCGAGCACGTGTTGCTCGCGCGGCGTGAGGTCGACCATCGTCCGCTCCGGCATAAGCGTGGTGACGCCGCTGCCCTCGTGTATTGCGGGCAGCTCGGGAACGTCAGGGTGTTCCGATATCGTCCTGAGGCTCGGTGCTCCATTTTGCCCGACGATCGGTAGAGGCCGGTAGACCCCGCCGGCGAGAACCAGCCGCAATCCGGCAATGGCGACTTCGACCGGTATCGATTTCGGGAAGAAGCCACGCACTCCCCGCTGCATCGCGGCTGAAATCGTCGCCTCGTCGTCACGGTTGGACAACAGGGCAACGGATGCCTGCGGACAGAATTCTGCGAGAAACGCGAGACTGACCTCGATCGCAGGGTCAGTGATCTCCTTGTCGCCGATATTGAACGCGATCAGGCGGATGTCCCTGCCTGCGAACCAGCTCAGGCCGCCCGTCGTTGCCATCTCGACGATTTCTAACCCGGCGAGCTCGCGCTTGAGGATATTGAGGATGCAGGTACGCGCCAGGACATGCTGCTCGATGATGACGAGCACCGGCGATTTCTGTGTTACCTGGGCTAGTTCCGCGGCGTTGGTAAAGTCGTCCATGATATCCCCGAATCCAAAGTGATGCTTGAGCACTCCACGAATTCCGATTTCCATTTTCCATGGAGCGAGTGCGCCCCACACACGCTGCAGCCTGTCGTTCCAGGCTAGCTGCAAATGTTGTGATACGCGCTCGCCGCCGCCGAATTCGTAGGCCCGTTGACGACGTATGCTTCATCTTCCGTCACGAGATACAGAAACGGCCATTCGCCGGCATCTTCGCCCGACGCCTTCTTTCCTTTGACACGGCCGCAAATGGTGTCGATGGACTTGCCCAGCATGTTCTTGCGGATGGCTCGATTCATCTCGCCGAATTCGGCAGACGCAGGGTTTTCCAGTTTCGCAGCAATCGCGGCCTTCGCCTTGACAATGACCGGGTCGGGCGTCTCGGCGGGCCGGCCTGATGCCGGGCTCCCGACTTTTGCTTCGGCCACGGTAGACGCCGGCTTTTTTTCCGCGAGCTGTGGCCTCTCGCGCGGGGCGGGAGTCGAATGCTCCTCCTTCTTCGCCGCGGTCCCGGGCCTGGGCCTTGCTGTGGCGGCACTTGACCTGGATGACGCCGGCGCCGCTTCAGTCGACCGGCTGGTCGCCATCCTGCCGGCACAGCCGAACCCGTTTGGGTCCGCGCATGCATCCATGCTCGCCTGCTGTGATAAAGGGCAGCTACAGCCAACCAGGGTCGCAGCCAGAACACCAATGAGAAGCGCTCTCATGCTAATCCCTTCGTGAGGGGCCTGAGTTCTGCTCGCAGTTCTTGCGACGGTTCAAATGTTCGCGCTGGTTGTCTATCAATTGCGCAAAAGTCTTAAGTGGTTGTTAAACGCCCGGTCTTCGCCGCGGCTAGCTGCAGCATCGTTAACGCTGGCATGTCTGCGGTTCGCGGGCAGGTCGTGCGCCGTGTGATGCCGGATCGGGCCGCGCTGCCGATCAGGTCGGTATGCAACTCTTGGAGTTGCTCAACGCGGTCGCGGCGATGGGGCCGTCGGCGAAGGCCGGTTTGCGGCGCAACAGATCGGGCAAGCAGGCTCGGCGCGCCGTTATGATGAGACCGCCTGTGTTGACTTTCCGGCGCATTCTCAAAATACTTGACCCCAATAAAACAACATCCAGTCGGAAAACGACGGTTCAGTGGGGAGGGTACGATGCCGACTTCACGCAGAACGCTGCTCAAGACTTCCGCGGCTGCGGCCGCCGCCTTCAGCTTCGATTGGACACGCGCACAGGCGCAAGCCGAAACGGTGCGCATCGGCCTGATCTACGACCTGACCGGCCCGTTTGCGGCCGGCGGCTCCGTGGCCTCCTCGATCGGCGCGCAGATCGCAATCGATCTCGTCAACGAGAAGGGCGGCATCGGTGGCAAGTACAAGGTCGCCGCTGTCTCCGCCGATTCCCAGAGCAAGCCCGAGGTGGCGATCAACGAGGCGGTGCGCCTGATCGACCAGGAGAAGATCGACATCATCAACGGCGTCTATGCGAGTTCGCACGCGGTCCCGCTCGCCGCCAAGGTCGAACAGCAGAAAAAGATCCTCTGGATCACGACCGCGGTTTCGACCGCCGTGTTCAAGGACAAGAACCTGCAATACGTCTTCCGCGCGCAGATCCATTCCGATCAGTACGGCCAGGCCTTTGCGAGCTTCATCAGCGAGCACGCCAAGGCCAAGCTCGGAATGGAGCCCAAGGACGTCAAGGTCGCGCTGATCCACGAGGACGGTCCCTATGGTGTCGGGGTAGCCGCCGCCGACGAGGCCTATTCCAAGGAGGCCGGCCTTCAGATCGTGCTCAGGGAAGGCTATTCGGCGTCCGCGCCCGACCTTTCAGTCCTGGTGACCAAGCTCAAGCGTGCCCGGCCCGACGTGATCTCGCACGCGGGATATAACCCTGACATCACCCTGTTCCTGCGCCAGGCCCGCGAGAACGGCCTGCGCTTCAAGATGCTGTTCGGCGCCGGCGCGGGCTACAGCCAGCTCGACAAGCTGCGCGCCACTTTCGGTGCGGACATCGATAATTTCTGCAACATCGATCCGGTGCCCGCGCAACTGCTCGATCCCTCGAAACTCGCGCCCGGGATCGGCGACCTCACCAGGACCATGGTGGAGCGCTACAAGGCAAAGACCTCCGCGACCGACGTTCCGCCGCATTGCTCGATGGGCTTCAACCAGACCTGGATCCTGCTCAACAACGTGCTGCCTGTCGCCAAGGAGAAATACGGCGGCTTCGATCCCGAGGCCATTCGCAAGGCGGCGCTTGACGTCGACATCCCGCCGGGCGGCACGATCCAGGGCTACGGCGTAAAATTCTATCGGCCCGGCACGCCGCTCGCCGGCCAGAACGAGCGCTCGACCCCGGTCGTGATGCAAAATGCCGGCGAGCACATCTCGGTGGTGTGGCCGACCAATATCAGGACGCAGGACCCGGTATTCCCGTTGCCGAAATCCTCGACCTACGGCGCGTAAGCGGGAGGTAATAAGACCAAAAAGAGGCAGAGCCATCACGAGGATTGATTTGCGCTCGATGGTTGGTGTTGCAATATGCGCCGCCAGCAACGGCTTCGCGCACCATGAGCTTTCGCCTTACCCTGACTGCGTGTGTCATGGCGATGATCGGCCTTCTGGCCGCGTTGCTGATCTTTGTACAAATCAGGACGCTCGATCTGGTCACGGAAGATGCCGCGTCTTCGACAATGGATGCGGCAAGCCGGGAAACAGTCTCGCTACTGCAATTGCAGATCGAAATGCTCTCGCGTATGGCCCGGACCTTGGCGTTCAGCCCGGCCATCATGGAGTCGACTGATCCCAGCGATTCCAGTCCCGTCGCCGGTCTCATCAAGGGAAATCTCGCACAGTGGCCGGCACTGGACAGCATCTATGTGGGGTATGAAAATGGCCACTGGTTGCAGGTTCAGCGTCTCGATGGGCTGAAGGGAAGCCAGCGCGATCGGGTGGGGGGACCGCCCGAGGCGGCGTTTGCGATCACCACGACCCGGTGGCTCGACGGCCGCGAACTGCCGACCCGCCGTGTGTTTCAGGACAAGGACGGCCACCAGATCGGTCAAATCGAGATTCCGCCGCGCGGCTACGATGCGCGTCAGCGCAGCTGGTATCTCAATGCTCGTCAATCGGGCCAACTGGTGACGTCCGCTCCCTATCTTTCTTTCAACTTGGGTGTCCCCATGATCACCTTCAGTGCGCCGGTCAAGGGCCCGGGCCGGGGGGTTGTCGGGCTCGACCTCAAGCTGGACAGCTACAGCAAGTCGGCGCCTACCATGAAGTTCGGCGAAGGCGGCTATCTTGTCTTGTTCGACAGCGAGAACGTCCTGATCGCCCACCCGAATTATGGAGCCCTGTTTGACCGGTCTTCCGCAGATCCTGTGGCTCCCAGGCTTCCGAGCACGTACGATCTGCAGGACACGCTTGAGGGAGAGGTCATCGCAGGTTGGGACAAGTCCAGCCCCTACTGGCGCAAGCTGAGCTGGAAGGGCAGGGAATATTTCGCCCGGATTGAAACCATTGCGCTCAGTCATGCAGTTACGGGAAACGTTCTCCTCGTTGCGCCCGAGGATCAGTTTGCCAAGGAGATCCGGGCGCTCAACCGGCAGGCACGGCTGCTGGCGCTGATTGCTTGTCTGTTCTTCCTCCCAGCAGCCTGGATCTTCGGGACACGAATGTCGAAGACGATCGGCGCCATCACTTCCGAAGCCGATCGCCTGCAGTCCATGGCGCCGCCGCCCGGGAGCCCGATCGGGTCGTTCATCGGTGAACTCCGCATTCTGGGCGAAACAATCCACAGGGCGCAGCGCGCGATATGGTCGTTTTCCAGACTGGCGCCGCGCGAGATCGTTCGTGGCGTGCTCGACAATTCAATATCCACCGAGCTCGGCGGGGCCAGGCAGGAGATTACCGTTCTATTCACCGACGTGCGCGGCTTCACCACGATCGCGGAAGATGCCGATCCCGATGTGCTGATGCAGCAGACATCGCGCTATTTCACGAGCCTGACGGACGTAATCCTGTCGCAGGGAGGGACAGTCGACAAGTTCATCGGGGACGCGGTGATGGCATTCTGGAATGCGCCCAATCCGCAGACGGATCATTGTGAGCGTGCATGCCGGGCCGCGCTGAAGGCCAAGGCGGCCAATGAAGCGATCAATCGCCAGTTTGAAGCAGAAGGACTACCGCCGTTTTATACGCGCTTTGGAATTCATGTTGGCGAAGCAGTCGTGGGTAATCTGGGATCGTCGGAACGCATGAACTATACGGCGCTGGGAAACGTCGTGAATCTCGCGGCGAGGCTCGAAGGGCTGAACAAGCAGTACGGCACTCAAATTCTGGTGAGCGAGGCGGTCTTCACGCGCATCGATCGGCGCTTCAAGTGCCGGTTCGTGGATCTGGTGATCGCGAAGGGAATGGCTGCGGAAACCCGCGTTTTCGAGCTCCAGGAAGAAATTGAAGCTGATGCCGTTGCCGTCAGCCCGGCCGATTGACGTGTATCCGCGCGGCCCGCGTCGCTACGCCGGTTGACATCAAACAGGGCAGGGGCGCAGCCTGCCCTGGGTGGAACCGTGGGCTCGTTGATCGGACAATTTGCGTCGCACTGCACAAATCCGAAATGGAGACACACCATGAGGGAGCTACTCGTCGCTACCACCGCCGTGGCGGTGCTTTCTGCCGGCCC
>DATCXE010000566.1:0-2628 GCA_036565985.1 Bradyrhizobium sp. | reverse complement strand
ACATTAACCCTACCCCGAACAATCACCGCCTCTCTTCCCGATCTTCACCATGCCCGTCCGCAATTTCGCGATACCTATGAAGGCGCGAATGCCGCGACCTGCATTGCGCGAGGGTATCGACCATGGACATGAACCGCCGCCGTCTCATTGGAGGATCCGCCGCCGGCGTCGCGGGCGCGCTCGCGATGTCGCCGGACGCCGCACGCGCGGCGCCCCTCACCTCCATGCTCGGTCGCGACGTCACCCAGTTCGGCGTGCGTCCCGGCGCTCAGGATGACCAAACGACCAAGCTGCAACGCGCGATCGATGAAGCCGCGCGCGCGCAGGTGCCGCTGGCGCTGCCGCCGGGCGTCTATCGCACCGGCATGCTTCGCCTCGAAAGCGGCACGCAGCTCATCGGGGTGCGTGGCGCGACCAGGCTCGTATTCAACGGCGGCGCCTCGATGCTTCAGGGTGAAGGCGCAAGCAGCATAGGCCTGAGCGGCCTCACGCTCGATGGCGGCGGCATTGCCCTGCCGCAGCGCCGCGGCCTCGTCCATTGCCTCGGCGGACGTGACGTCCGTATTGCCGACTGCGAAATCACGGGCGCAGGCGGCAACGGCGTCTGGCTCGAGCAGGTGTCCGGCGAAATCTCCGGCAACATCTTCACCAAGATTGCAACCACGGCGGTGGTGTCGTTCGACGCGCTAGGCCTGATCGTGTCGCGCAACACCATCATAGACACCAACGACAACGGCATCGAGATACTGCGCACCTCGATCGGCGACGACGGCACGCTGGTGCTCGACAACCGCATCGAGGACATCAAGGCCGGGCCCGGCGGCTCCGGTCAGTACGGCAACGCCATCAATGCCTATCGCGCCGGCAATGTGATCGTCCGCGGCAACCGTATCAGGAATTGCGACTACTCCGCGGTGCGCGGCAATTCGGCGTCCAACATCCAGATATCAGGCAACAGCGTCAGCAACGTCCGCGAGGTCGCGCTCTATTCGGAATTCGCGTTCGAAGGCGCGGTCATCGCCAACAACACCGTCGATGGCGCCGCCGTCGGCGTCTCCGTCTGCAATTTCAACGAGGGCGGACGGATCGCGGTCGTACAGGGCAACATCATCCGCAATCTGCTGCCGAAGCGTCCGATCGGCACCGCGCCGGACGACGACGCGGGGATCGGCATCTATGTCGAGGCGGATACCTCCGTCACCGGCAACGTGATCGAGAACGCGCCATCGTTCGGGATCATCGCCGGCTGGGGCAAATATCTGCGTGACGTCGCCATCACAGGCAACGTGATCCGCAAGGCCTTCGTCGGCATCGGCGTCTCGGTGCTGCCGGGCGCCGGGACGGCGCTGGTCAACAACAACATGATTTCGGAAACCCCGCGCGGCGCCGTGGTCGGGCTCGATCACGCCCGCACCATCACGACCGATCTGACTACCGAGGGAACGCAGCGCTACGCGCAGGTGGTGGTCGGCGGCAACGCGGTTCGGCGGTAGTTCTCTCTACCTACATCGCGTTGCGCAGCAGCGGATAGCGCTCCTTCATCACATCCAGTTTGCGGGCCGGGAGCGGCATCTGGTGGACGACGGCCCCGCTGGGCGCGGACGGCGCCTGTTCGACGACAACGACGGGGCGTTCCACCGCGGCCGGAACGTCGGCGGCAACGTCGCGCGGTGGCGCAACAGCCTTGGGCGCCGGCTGCGGCAGCGGTTGAGTGCGGATAACCGGCTGCCCGAACCCTTCATCGCGCGGCAGTGGCGTCAATGGCAGCGGCGTGGTTCGCCGGCAGCCAATCCAGGACATGTCGATCGAGTTGTTGTCGAGGGAAGCTTCACGGCGCAACAGTCCGCGCCAGGTTTCGACGGCGGCCTTGGCTTCCTGGATGTTCTGCAGGAACTGCAATTCGCTGTGAAAGCGGCGCCAGCGTCCGGTTTCCCACAGTTCGGTGAGGTATTCCAGCCGACGCTCGGCCAGATTGCACCAGCGCGCGACGATCTCGCGGCCCAGTGCCACGTCTCGGTGTGTCATTAATCAGCCCCAATGAGAGAGACGGACGCAGACGCAACCGGGACGAATCAGTCGAATACAATATGGATATTCTGTGGAAAACTTCGTCGTTGTCCAGTGCGTGCCATGACGAAACACGCATCGACCAGAAAACCCGCACCAGTACGGCGTTATCCGACCTGTGCACGGTCAAGCCGCATGGCCGCCTTGCGGGGTTCGCCCCGGCGCTTCTCCTGCAAGCCACGATGAAAAGCCGGCGCCAAAAATGAAAGACCCGTCCGGGGGGACAACCGGACGGGTCAAGCTATATGGGGCGCTTGGGGTGGATGGGCGCTCGCGCCGAATACAGCCGATGGGGGGAATAACCGCTCCCACACATATAAGTCGCGACACCCTGCCGAACGTTCAAGACGGTCGGCGATTTTTTTAGCCTTCAGTTCGGGGACGATCGCCTGTAATTCACGGCGCCGCAGGGTTAATGCCTGCATTTGCAGCCGATTTTTCCGCTGCCATCGACGGCGTGAAGTCGTTCAGCGCGCGGCTCACGGAAGCGTTATCGGGAGAAGCAGCATTCTCTCCGGCGGGCTTGCCGGAAGCCGCAGCAAGCGGAACCGTCGGCGCGGC
>DATCXE010000556.1:0-3834 GCA_036565985.1 Bradyrhizobium sp. | reverse complement strand
CAGCGCGACCGCCGCCTCGGAAGGCGCTGCCGCCAGCACCATCGTGCCCCCCGCGCTCAGGTTCATCCGGCCGGGAATCTCTCGCCGTTCGCCGCTGGCCGGCACGGCGTCGAGCGATGGATCGTGCTCTTCCATCGGGGCGGGGGAGAGGCCGCGGGCGCGCAAGGTGTCGTTATGGGCGGTGAGCAGTTCGCGAACGGCGCGAACGCCATCGCCCGTCACGAAGGGCGGATATTTTCGCGCGCAAAACAGCGCATCGTCGTCGAGCAGAAAGACGCGATACTCGATCCCTTCGACGATCGGCTGAATCAGCACGGAGTCGTAGTATTTCGTCACCTCGTCGAGATAGCGCGAGAGCGCCGCCTCGCCGTGAATGGCCTGCGCGAAATCGCCGCGCGATCCCGTGAGCGGCTTGACGAAGGCCGAGCCGCCCAGAGCGCCGAGATGCACCATCGCATCGCTGCGCTCGTGTCCCGCCGGCCGATGCGCGCGGTGACGGTCGTGCAGGAAGAAGTACTCGCCGCCGAGGGCCGGCACAGAGGCCTCGTGCAAAATCCTGCTCGTGAAATATTTGTCCGATGCCAGCGTCGATGCGGTGGCGTTGTTTTGCGGATACCAGGAGCTCCGGCCGGCGCCGAAATGAAGCAGCCTGTCGCGCGAGGCGACCGTGAATACCTGTCCCGACCCGCGGTCGAGATCGCGGAAATCCAGTCCGAATTCGGCGCAGGCAAATTCGGCATAGATCGACTGGTCCGGATAGGAGCCGGGCTTTCCCTTTCGAAACTCACCTGGACTTCGCATGCGATCTCTTTTGAAAGGTTCTTAATTGCGTGGAGTAATTTATTGCCAGATCAGTGCCGAATTCAGCAAGTTAATTGCGTTACAGAACGTTAACGAAGTCGATCGAACCATTTTGCAAAATGGAACGACAGCCATTCCGAGTTATCGATTGTGCTGTAGGTCATATTGACTATGTGTCTGCCGTGCGCAAATGACGCGCAACTTCGCCAATGATTTCGCAGACTTTTGGCACTTCGAGGCCGATGACCGAAACGTTCTACACCGAGACGTCAGGAAAAACGAAAACACATGAGCGCGTTCTATAAAGAGAAAGTTCTTTCCGTTCGCCACTGGACCGATACGCTTTTCAGCTTCACCGCCACGCGCGATTCCGGTTTCCGCTTCCAGAACGGCCAGTTTGCGATGATCGGTCTCGAGATCGAGGGACGGCCGCTGCTGCGTGCCTACAGCATGGCGAGCGCCAATCATGAGGAAGAACTCGAATTCTTCTCCATCAAGGTCGCGGACGGGCCGCTGACCTCGAAGCTGCAGAAGATCCGCGAGGGCGACGAAATCCTGGTCGGCCGCAAGGCGACCGGCACGCTGATCACCGACAATCTGATTCCGGGCAAGCGTCTGCTGCTGCTGTCCACCGGCACGGGCCTGGCGCCGTTCGCGAGCCTGATCAAGGATCCCGACGTCTATGACCGCTTCGAGACCATCGTGCTCGTGCACGGATGCCGGCAGGTATCCGAGCTTGCTTATGGCGAAGAACTCGTGGCCAAGCTGCGCGACGACGAATTGTTCGGGCCGCTGCTGTCGGAGAAGCTGCTGTATTACCCGACCGTGACCCGCGAGCCGTTCCGCAATCGCGGCCGCATCACCGACCTGATCTCGTCCGAGCAGCTGTTCAACGACATCCACCAGGCGCCGCTGAATATCGAGACCGACCGCATCATGATGTGCGGCAGCCCGGGCATGCTGGAAGAACTGAAGCAGATGTTCGAGTCCGGCGGCTTCGTCGAAGGCAGCGGCAGCAAGCCCGGCCATTTCGTGATCGAAAAGGCGTTCGTCGAGCGCTGAGGACGTTTTCCGTCATTCCGGGATGGTCCGCAGGACCAGACCCGGAATCTCGAGATTCCGGGTTCGATGCTTCGCATCGCCCCGGAATGACGGGAGCCGCAGTAGCACTCCCCGTTCTCTCACTGTTATAACCACTCCCCAACGCCGCGCGCCTCCATCTCCGACGCGGCGATGAGGGAGCAAGCGCGCTTGTCGGTACGCGACGAGATTGGGCAAACGAAAACCGCCTTCGTGTTGGCGGGCGGCGGAAGTTTTGGCGCCATCCAGGTGGGCATGCTGCAATCGCTCGCCGCGCACGGCGTGGCCGCGGACATGGTGGTCGGCTCCAGCGTCGGCGCGCTGAACGGCGCCTTCTATGCCGGCGATCCGACGCTCGATGGCGTACGGCGGCTCGCTGGCATCTGGCGGGGCCTGAGGCGGCAGGACGTTTTTCCGATGAGCTGGCGGACGGTGCTGAGCTTTCTGTACCGTCGCGACTTCCTGATCCCCCATGACGGCATTCGCAAGCTGATCGAGGACCACATCCCCTATCGCAATCTGGAGGATGCGAAGCTGCCGGTGCACATCGTCACCACCGACATTATCTCCGGCGACAGCGTGGTGCTGTCGGAAGGGTCGACTGCGGAGGCGATCGTGGCCTCTACCGCGATTCCGGGCGCGTTCACGCCGATCCGCTACAAGGATTACTATCTCGCCGATGGCGCGATCTCCAGCAACACGCCCATTCAAGTCGCCGTGAAGAAGGGCGCGCGGCGCCTCATCATCCTGCCGACCGGGCACGCCTGCGCGACGCAGGCGCCGCCGGTCGGGGCGGTCGCTAACGCGCTGCATGCACTGACGCTGCTGATCGCGCGGCAATTGGTCAGCGAGCTCGAAGCCCTCGAACCTGATATCGAGTACTTCGTCGTGCCGCCGCTATGCCCATTGGTGGGCTCTCCGTATGATTTCTCGCGGACGGCAGATCACATCGACCGCGCGATTGCGACCACCGACGCGTGGCTGGCCCAGCACGGCCTGCAGCAGGGCAGGATTCCGCACGAGATGCGACCGCACAGCCATTGAATCGCTGGCGGGCCATCGCGCTGCACTGCAAAAAGGCGGTCCTGATTGGTCGGTAGCGGGAGCATCTGGTCCGGCAGATATTTTGCCGCCCGTTGTCACATCCGCGATTGCCGGCCCGTATATCGTATGGCGCTTGCTCCATGGGTTGGACTAAGCTGCGGGCCGGCAAGAATAATTGGCCGAGAGGGGTTCTATGGAAACGCTGCTGCTTCCGTTCTCGCCACGCTACATCATTCTGACGATTTGCGCCGTCGTCACTGCGTTGCTTGTCGGCGTCGGAATTTTCGATGCGAAGGTCAAGGTCTGGGAATTGCTCTCGATTCCGATCGTGATCTTCGGCGCTCTCACGCTGCTCGGCATTCGCGATCTCACCCAGAAGAACCACGCCGTCCTGCGCAACTACCCGATCTCGGCTCATATCCGCTTCCTGCTCGAAGAGATCAGGCCGGAGATGCGGCAGTACTTCTTCGAGAGCGAGAAGGACGGCATGCCGTTTTCCCGCGACACCCGCGCCCTGGTCTATCAGCGCGCCAAGATGGTGCTCGACAAGCGGCCGTTCGGCACCCAGGAGGATGTCTATCGCGATGGTTACGAATGGATGCACCATTCGATGGCGCCGAAGCCTCGTGCCGTCGAGCAGTTTCGCGTCACCATCGGCGGCCCTGATTGCTCCAGGCCATACTCGGCCTCGGTCTTCAACATCTCTGCGATGAGTTTTGGCGCGCTCAGTCCCAACGCGGTGCGGGCGCTGAATGCGGGTGCGAAGAAGGGCGGGTTTGCCCATGACACCGGTGAGGGCGGCGTCAGTCCCTACCACCGCGAAAACGGCGGTGACATCATCTGGGAAATCGGCTCGGGCTATTTTGGTTGCCGTACCCGTGACGGCAGTTCGATCCCGAAGCGTTCGCG
>DATCXE010000547.1:0-3459 GCA_036565985.1 Bradyrhizobium sp. | reverse complement strand
ATGACCCGCATCGTTGACGATGCGGCGCTGATGATGTGCGTGTTGTCGAAGCCGGACCGCCGTGACGGCATGAGCCTGCCGGCCGACAACATCAACTGGAAGGCGCACGAGAAACCGCCGCGCAAGCTACGCATCGGCCTGATGCTCGATGCCGGCACCGGCCAGCCGTTGGAGAAGGCGGTACGCGCGGTCGTCGTCAAGGCCGCCAAGGCGTTCGAATCCGCCGGTGCCGTGGTGACCGAAGTCGACGGCATCCTGACCCGAGAGATGCTCGACGGCCTCGACAATTTCTGGCGCGCGCGGATGTGGGACGATCTTTCGAAACTGTCGTCCGGGGAGCGCAGCAAGGCACTGCCTTACATCCTCAACTGGGCGGAGGCCGGCGCCAAGCTCTCGGGCGTCGACGTCGTCAGGGGCTTCAACGCCACCATGGCGATCCGCGCCGCCGCGGCAAAGCTGTTCCACGAACTCGATTACGTGATTTCGCCGGTATCGCCGGTGGTGAACTTCCCGGCCGAGTTCGCCTCGCCGCTCAACGATCCCGCCAAGCCCTTCGAGCACATCTGCTTTACCGTGCCGTGGAACATGGCGGAGAACCCGGCCGTCTCCATCAATGGCGGCTATGACGAAAAGGGTTTCCCGATCGGCATACAGATCATCGGCCGCCGCTTCGACGATCTCGGCGTGCTCGGCCTGGCAAAGGCGTTCGAGGGCCTGCGCGGCCCGCAGCGGCCGTGGCCGTTGCCGCCGGCGAAGTAGCTATCGCCGTCATTCCGGGGCGCCCGAAGGGCGAACCCGGAATCTCGAGATTCCGGGTCTGGTCCTTCGGACCATCCCGGAATGACGGTGCAAATCTCAAGAACAACAGCAGAGGAAACCCCCATGGCGTATGAGACCATCAAGTACGAGGTCGAGGATCAGATCCTCACCATCACCCTGAACCGGCCCGACAAGCTCAACGCCTTCAACGGCACCATGCAGCAGGAAATGATCGACGCGTTCGACGCGGCCGACAAGGACGACAACATCCGCGCCATCATCGTCACCGGCGCGGGCCGCGGTTTCTGCGCCGGCGCTGATCTTTCCTCCGGCGCCAACACGTTCGACCGCGACGCAAGGCGCGGACCGGTGAAACGGCTGGCCGATGGCAAGGTCGATTACAGCGATCCCCAGGTGCGCGACGGCGGCGGCCAGGTGACGCTGCGCATCTTCAAATGCCTGAAGCCTGTGATCGCGGCGGTGAACGGGCCGGCCGTCGGCATCGGCGTCACCATGCAGCTTGCGATGGATATCCGCATTGCATCCGAAGCGGCGCGTTTCGGCTTCGTGTTCTCCCAGCGCGGCATCGTGCCGGAGGCCGCGTCGAGCTGGTTCCTGCCGCGCATCGTCGGCATCTCGCAGGCGCTGGAGTGGTGCTATTCGGGGCGCGTGTTCCCGGCGCAGGAGGCGCTCGCCGGCCGCCTCGTCAGCAAGGTGGTGCCGCCAGACCAATTGCTGCCGACGGCCCGCGCGCTCGCCAAGGAATTTGCCGCCAAGACCGCGCCGGTTTCGGTGGCGCTGATCCGGCAGATGATGTGGCGCATGACTGGCGCCGACGACCCGATGGAAGCCCACAAGGTCGACAGCCGCGGCATCTATGCCCGCGGCCGCTCGGACGACGTGAAGGAAGGCGTGGTGTCGTTCCTGGAAAAGCGCCCGGCGCAATTCAAGGACAAGGTGTCGAGCGACATGCCGGACTATTTCCCGTGGTGGCAGGAGCGCGAATACAAGTGACTGCGAAGCAGTCATCCCGGGATGGTGCACCAGACCCGGGATCTCGAGATCCTCAGGTGCGCAATGTCGCACCAGAGTTCGATGCTCGGCATCGCCCCGGAATGACCGATGGTAGCGACGGCGTCGTCCTGTTGCATGGCATCAGCAGGACGGCGCTATCGTTTCGAAAGATGCAGTTGGCGCTGGAACGCGCCGGCTTCGCCACCGTCAACCTGGACTATGCGAGCCGCAGCAAGGCGCTGGAGGCGCTGGCGGAGGACATTCATCCCGCCATCCAGCGCTTTGCCGATCGCATCGACGGCCCCGTTCATTTCGTCTGTCATTCCATGGGCGGGCTGCTGGCCCGCGTCTACATTGCCAGGCATCGGCCAAAACGCCTCGGCCGCGTCGTGATGCTGGGCACACCGAACAGCGGCAGCGAAATCGCCGACCGGCTGAAGAATTTTGGCGCCTACCGCGCCTTCTTCGGACCCGCCGGACAGCAGCTCGGCACAAAACGAGACGATGCGATCAATGCACTTTTTCCACCGCTGGACTACGCGGTCGGCATCGTCGCGGGAAACCGCTCGATCGACCCGCTGGCCGGCAAGATGCTGCCGAAACCGCATGACGGCCGGGTATCGGTGGAAAACACCAGAATCGAAGGCATGGCGGACCATATCGTGGTCGACACATCGCATCCGTGGCTGGTGCGAAACAGCGTCGCGGTCGCGCAGACGATTGCGTTCCTGCAGGATGGGACGTTCGTGAAACCGTAGGGCTGCGTCCGTCATTGCGAGGAGCGCAGCGACGAAGCAATCCATTCTTCCCTTGCGGTACGATGGATTGCTTCGCTTCGCTCGCAATGACGGGGAGAGACCTCACTCCATCGTCAGTGCCACCCTTCCGATCGCCTTGCGCTCGATCAGGAGCCTCATCGCCTTCGCATAATCTTCCAGCGGCAGCCGGTGCGAGATGTTGGGGCGGACCTTTCCGGCTTCCGCCCATTCCGTCAGCGCCTTGATCCTGACTTCGCCAAGCGCGGGATTTTTCCGGACCGCTTCGCCGGCGCGCACGCCGAGCACGCTCGCACCCTTGATCATCAGCAGGTTGGTCCTGGCGAGACCGATGCCGCCCGTAAAGCCGATGACCAGGAGCCGCGCGCCCCAGTTGATGCAGCGCATCGAGTTCTCGAATACCTCGCCGCCGACGGGATCGAACACCACGTCCGCGCCCTTTCCGTCGGTGACGCGCTTCACGGCATCGCGGAACGGTTCGCGGTCGTAGCGGATGAGATGGTCGGCGCCCCTCGCCTGCGCAATCGCCAGCTTCTCGTCGCTTGAAGCCGTGGCGATGACTGTCGCGCCCAGCATCTTGCCGATCTCGACGGCGGCGAGCCCCACGCCGCCGCCGGCGCCATGCACCAGCAGCACCTCGCCCGGCCGCAGTTGGCCGCGGTCGATCAGCGCGTGGTAGGCCGTGCCGTGGCCGGCCAGAAACGTCGCGCCCTCGGCGTAGTCGAACGTCGACGGCAATTTCACGAGCTGCGAAGGCGTGGCGACGGCTTCGTCGCAATAAGCGCCGTGCCGCATCTTGACGATCACCTTGTCGCCGACAGCGACGCCCGCGGCCGCATTGACCTCGACGACATCGCCGGCGGCTTCCATGCCCGGCGTGAACGGCAGCGGCGGCTTGAGTTGATATTCG
>DATCXE010000535.1:0-2778 GCA_036565985.1 Bradyrhizobium sp. | reverse complement strand
CCGCCATCGGCTACGGCATCCGCTACGATTTCGGCCTGTTCCGCCAGATCGTCGCGCAGGGCTGGCAGCACGAATATCCGGACGAATGGCTGAGCTTCGGCAACCCCTGGGAATTCCAGCGGCCGGAAGTGATCTACCACATTCATTTCGGCGGCCATGTCGAGCATGTCGACGACCGCGGGCGTGACCGCGCGACTTGGCGTCCGGCGGAGACCGTTCAGGCCGTCGCCTACGACACCCCGATCGTCGGCTGGCGCGGCCAGCACGTCAACGCGCTGCGGCTATGGTCGGCGCGCTCCCCCGATCCGCTGCGGCTCGACGTCTTCAACACCGGCGATTATCTCGGCGCCGTCGCCGAGGAGGCGCGCGCGGAATCGATCTGCAAATTCCTCTACCCGAACGACGAAAGCCCCGCGGGCCGCGAGTTGCGGCTGCGACAGGAATACTTCTTCGTCTCCGCCTCGCTGCAGGACCTGATCAAGCGGCACCTCGCCTCCGACGGACAGTTGCGCAACCTGCCCTCCAAGGCCGCGGTGCAGCTCAACGACACCCATCCGAGCCTCGCCGTCACCGAACTGATGCGCATCCTGATCGACCTGCATAATTTCCGCTGGGACGAAGCGTGGAAGATCACGGTGGCGACGCTGTCCTACACCAATCACACGCTGCTGCCGGAAGCGCTGGAGACCTGGCCGCTGGAATTGTTCGAGCGGCTGCTGCCCCGGCATCTCGAAATCATCTACCGCATCAATGCCGCGCATCTCGCGCTGGCCGACCAGCGCTGCCCGGGCGACATCGATTTTCGCGCCTCGGTATCGCTGATCGACGAGAAGAGCGGCCGCCGGGTGCGGATGGGACAGCTTGCCTTTGTCGGCTCCCACCGCATCAACGGCGTGTCGGCGATGCATTCCGACCTGATGAAGGAGACCGTATTCCACGATCTCAACCATCTCTATCCTGGCCGCATCACCAACAAGACCAACGGCATCACCTTCCGCCGCTGGCTGATGCTCGCCAACCCGCGCCTGACCGGCCTGCTCCGCGAAGTCTGCGGCGACGCCGTGCTCGACGATTTCTCGCTGTTCGACCGCATCGAGGCCCGCGCCAGCGACCAGGCTTTCCAGCAGCGTTTCCGCGACATCAAGCACCACAACAAGCTGGCGCTGGCGCGCCTGATCGGCGAACGCCTCGGCGTCACGATCGATCCGTCGGCGCTGTTCGACGTCCAGATCAAGCGCATCCACGAGTACAAGCGGCAATTGCTCAACATCATCGAGACGATCGCGCTGTACCACGCCATCAAGGACGAGCCGCAGCGCGACTGGGTGCCGCGGGTCAAGATCTTCGCCGGCAAGGCGGCGGCGAGCTATCGCTACGCCAAGCTGATCATCAAGCTGATCAACGACGTAGCCGAAGTGGTCAACAACGACCCTGACGTTGCAGGGCGGCTGAAGGTCGCCTTCCTTGCCGACTACAATGTCAGCCTGGCGGAAGTGATCATCCCAGCTGCGGATCTCTCCGAGCAGATTTCGACCGCAGGCATGGAAGCTTCCGGCACCGGCAACATGAAGCTGGCGCTGAACGGTGCGCTGACCATCGGCACGCTCGACGGCGCCAATATCGAGATCCGCGACCACGTCGGCGAGGAGAACATCGCGATCTTCGGCATGGAGGCCGCCGACGTCATGATCCGCCGCAAGCAGGGCCTGGACGCGACCGACGTGATCAGCCGCTCGCCGCGGCTGGCGCGCGCCATCACCGCGATCGAAAGCGGCGCGTTCTCGCCCGACGACCCCGCCCGCTTCGTCTCCATCGGCCACGCGCTGCGTTACCTCGATCACTACATGGTCTCAGCCGATTTCGATTCCTACTACGGAGCCCAGCGCGCCATCGATGCCCGATGGCAGGTGGTGCCGGCCTGGACCCGCGCCTCCATCCTCAACGTCGCGCGAATGCCGTGGTTCTCCTCCGACCGCACCATCCGCGAATACGCCGAGGATATCTGGAACGTGCCGGTGCGCGCCGCCGCGCCGGCGCCAGGCGTTCAGCGCGGGGCGACGCGGTAATTGCGGGACGCGGAAATCGATTATCTCCGACGTCATTGAATTCGGCAGAATTGCCGCGATACTGTCTTCCGCGCTTACAGCGTCATTGCGAGGAGCGTAAGCGACGACTTGTCCGCCGTAGCTCCAAGAGCGAAGGCGGAAGCAATCCATTTCTCCGCTTGCGGTGCGATGGATTGCTTCGCTCCGCTCGCAATGACGGTATTTGTGGCAACCTCGCCGCGGCTCTCCAAACCGAAGAACATCCATGCTCACCAAAACCCCTCATCTCTTCGACGACGCCACACAGGTCACCGCCGGGGATAGCTGCTGGCAGGGCAAGACCAGCCCGGACTACTGGGCCTTTGTCGGCCCGTTCGGCGGCTGCACGGCAGCAACCATCCTGCGCGCGCTGATCGACCATCCGCAGCGGGCGGGCGATCCGCTTGCGCTCACCGTGAATTTCTGCGCGCCGGTGGCGGAAGGCGCCTTCGATCTCGACGTGCGCCTGGTCAAGGCCAACCGTTCGAGCCAGCATTGGTGCGTGGAGATGACGCAGGGCGGCGGCGACGTCGCGACGCTGGCAACCGCAGTCTTCGCCGAGCGCCGTCCCTCCTGGTCGCACCAGCAGGCGACCTTCCCCGAGGCCACGCCGTTCGAGCAGGCTCGTTCGTTTCCACGCATGTCTATGACATGGACGCACCAGTATGATTTCCGTTTCGTCGAGGGCGAGCCG
>DATCXE010000528.1:0-6928 GCA_036565985.1 Bradyrhizobium sp. | reverse complement strand
TGGAACGAGGCGAAAGGTGAGAAGCAGTCAACAGCGACCGCTTCGGTCCGGGCTCAAGGCACTCGCTGAATTCGAGTTCATGCCACGCGCGGCACGGCATCGAACCGCGACACCACGATATCGCGCTTGGTTTCGTCGACGCGCACCGTCATGTCGAAGCGCCCGTCGTGGAGCTCCTTGTTGAGCACTTCGGCATTGCGATGCAGCCAGCTGATGCCGGCGCCGTCGGAAGCATCGATCGAGAGGTCGAGCGTCGTGCGCGTCGCCGCCAGCCGATCCTCGATCGCGGTCAACAGCGTATCGATCCCCTCCCCGGTTTCGGCGGAAACCAGGAAACACGGCCGCTCCGGCGGACGGCGGGAGGCGATGTTGCGCAGGTTCGCGCGCTCCTCGGGATCGAAGCGGTCGATCTTGTTCCAGACTTCGAGGATGCGGGCGCCGGCGTCCGGATCGATGCCGAGCTGACGCAGCACGGCGTCGACGTCGCGCTCCTGCGCCTCCGCGTCTTCATGCGAGATGTCGCGGACGTGCAGAATGATGTCCGCCTCCAGCACCTCTTCGAGCGTGGCGCGGAACGCGGCCACGAGCTGCGTCGGCAGGTTGGAGATGAATCCGACGGTGTCCGACAGCATCGCCTTGCCGCCATGCGGCAGGCTCAGCGCGCGCAAGGTCGGGTCGAGCGTCGCAAACAGCATGTCGGCCGCCTGCACGTCCGCGCGCGTCAGGCGATTGAACAGCGTCGACTTGCCGGCGTTGGTGTAGCCGACCAGCGCCACCACGCGATACGGCACCCGTTGCCGGCCGGCGCGGTGCAGCCGCCGCGTCGCCTGCACCTTCTTTAGTTCGTTCTCCAGCCGCGCGATGCGGTCGCCGATCAGGCGGCGGTCGGCTTCGATCTGGGTCTCGCCGGGGCCGCCCATGAACCCGAAGCCGCCGCGCTGCCGTTCCAGATGGGTCCACGACCGCACCAGCCGGCTGCGCTGGTAGTTCAGATGCGCAAGCTCGACCTGCAGCGCGCCTTCCTTGGTCTTGGCGCGGCGGCCGAAGATTTCCAGGATCAGCCCGGTGCGGTCGAGTACCTTGGTGTTCCAGGCCTTCTCGAGGTTGCGCTGCTGGATCGGCGACAGCGCGCAGTCCATCACCACCAGTTCGATGTCGTGGCCGGCGATCAGGCCCGTGATCTCCTCGACCTTGCCTTTGCCGAGATAGGTCGCAGGCCGGATCTGGCTGATCGGCGCGATCAGGGTGTCGGCGATCGTAAGGTCGATGGCGCGCGCCAGACCCACCGCCTCATCGAGCCGGGCGTCGGAATCGCGCACAGCCTCGTTCGCCTGCACATCGGCATCACCGCGGCGCATACGCAAATACGGGCCGATGACGATCACTCGCCCGGTCTGTCTGTCGCCTGCCGACCGCGGACGGTCGGCGCCCCCTTCACGGTTGAAGGGTTCCAATCAGTTCACTCTCAAGCCGGTGCATCCTCGCCGCCCTCGAACAACTGGATCGGTGCGCCCGGCATGATGGTCGAGATCGCATGCTTGTAGACAAGCTGCGAGTGACCGTCGCGCCGAAGCAGCAAGCAGAAGTTGTCGAACCAGGTGACAATCCCCTGCAGCTTTACTCCGTTGACCAGAAAGATCGTCAGTGGCGTTTTGGTTTTACGAACGTGGTTCAGGAAGGTGTCTTGTAGGTTTTGTGCGCGGTCTGCCGCCATTGTTTTTATCCCGCAGTCTTGTGCTTCTTTTTATTAAGCCGGTGGTTGCCCTCTCACGGAGCCTCCCCCCGACTTGCCCGCTCCCCCTGAGATCCCCCTCCGGTCGGCTTGGCTGAACGATTAGAGGGTACGCGCGCTTTTTAGGCAAGCCGGTTCACGCGCCAGTGGTGTGGAACCGGGCGGGAATTCTCCGCAAAGGGTCGGAAAGAGATAAATATTCTCAAGCATTTGCATGGATCGATGCAACGCTCGGCCGCTCGGCCGCGCGGATACCGGCCCCCTCAGCCAACCCCCAGCGCCTTGAGCTTGCGATGCAGGGCCGAGCGCTCCATGCCGACGAATTCGGCCGTGCGCGAGATGTTGCCGGAGAATCGGCTGATCTGGGCGATCAGATAGTCGCGTTCGAACACCTCGCGCGCCTCGCGAAGCGGCAACCCCATGATGTGCTCGCCATTGTTGCTGGTCGGCATCGCTGGCACCATCGACCCCACATCCTGTGGCAACATATCGGCCGTGATGATCGCTTCGGGACCGCCGCCGGCGAGAATCATGACGCGCTCGACATTGTTGCGGAGTTGCCGGACGTTGCCGGGCCAGACGTGTGACTGCAGCACCGCCATGGCATCCTGCCCGATCTGGCGCTTCGGCAGGCCCGTCGCGATCGATATCTGGTCCATGAAATAGTCGATGAGTTCAGGAATATCCTCGCGCCGCTCCGACAGCGGCGGCACACGGATCGGCACCACTGAGAGCCGGTGATAGAGATCCTCGCGGAAACGCCCCTCCGCGATCTCCTCCTCCAGGTTCCGCGCGGTCGAGGAGATGATGCGGACGTCGACATGAACCTTGGCGGTGCCGCCGGAGCGCTGAAAGGTCTGATCGACCAGCACGCGCAAGATCTTGTTCTGGGTCTCGCGCGGCATGTCGGCGATCTCGTCGATGAACAGCGTGCCGCCATGGGCCTCTTCCAGCGCGCCCGGCTTGCGCGCCTGCTCGCCATTGCTCTGCTCGATACCGAACAGTTCGACCTCCATCCGCTCCGGCGTGATCGCCGCGGCGTTGATGACGACGAACGGGCCCTCGGCGCGGCTCGATGCGTTGTGCAGCGTGCGCGCCGCCAGTTCCTTGCCCGAGCCGGAAGGACCAACGATCATGATACGGCTATTGGCCTTGGCGGCGCGGTCGATGGTCTGGCGAAGCTGGTTCATGCAGGCCGAGCGTCCGGTCAGGACGCTTGCCGCGGGAGCCAGTTGCTTGAGTTCCTTCACTTCGCGCTTGAGGCGTGAGTTCTCCAGCGCCCGCGTCGCCACCAGGATCAGCCGGTCCGCCTTGAACGGCTTCTCGATGAAGTCATAGGCGCCGCGCTTGATCGCCGCGACCGCGGTCTCGATGTTGCCGTGGCCGGAGATCATCACCACGGGAACGTCGGCGTGATCCTTCTTGATCTGTTCGAGCAGCTGCAGGCCGTCAAGCTTGGAACCCTGCAGCCAGATGTCGAGGAACACCAGATGGGGACGTCGGTTGGCAATCTCGGCGAGCGCGGAATCGCTGTCGCGCGCGGTCCGGGTATTGAAGCCTTCGTCTTCCAGAATTCCGGCAACGAGGTCGCGAATATCGGCTTCATCATCGACAATCAGAATGTCACTGGCCATGGGTTACACCTGTCTTGTCAGCTGCCGGATGCGGCTTTGAATTTTGTTTCGTCATTGGTCGCGGACGCCGTCGCATTGGTTTCGACGGCGGACGCTTTTGTTTGATCGCCCGGTGCGTTCGCTTCCGGGGACGGCTCCTTGACGCCCGCCTTCGGCGCCTGGCCGGAGACGGCGAACCGCAGCCGCATCCAGGCGCCACGCTGTCCGGGCCGGAAATCCGAGGCATCCTTGAGTTCGATACGGCCGCCATGATCTTCGAGCACGCGGCCGACGATGGCGAGCCCGAGCCCTGTGCCCTTTTGCCGCGTCGTTACATACGGCTCGAGCAAACGGGCGCGGCTTGTCTTGGGCAGGCCGATACCGTTATCGATCACGTCAATCACGATGTCGTCGTTCTCACGCGCGGCAACCACCTCGATGCGGCCTTTGCCCAGTTCTTCCGGCGGTACCTGCTCGATCGCTTCGGTCGCGTTCTTGATGATGTTGGTCAACGCCTGCGAAATCAGCCGGCG
Organism: Bradyrhizobium sp.; assembly: GCA_036565985.1. Lineage (GTDB taxonomy): Bacteria > Pseudomonadota > Alphaproteobacteria > Rhizobiales > Xanthobacteraceae > Bradyrhizobium. Next base: position 3,050 of record DATCXE010000528.1, on the reverse strand, counting down.
GTCGAACTGCGCCCGCATCGGATCCTGTTTGATATCGGCTTCGATATCGAGATCGGGATGCCCGACCTTCATCAGGAACACCGCCTGGCGCACGGTGTCGGCGACGTCCTCGCCTTCCATAACGGGCTTCGGCATCCGCGCAAAGCGGGAGAATTCATCGACCATCCGTCTGATGTCGTCGACCTGTCGCACGATGGTATCGGTACACTGTTCGAAGATGTTCTTGTCTTCGGTGATGACCTTGCCGAATTTGCGGCGGATACGTTCGGCCGAAAGCTGAATCGGCGTCAGCGGATTCTTGATTTCATGCGCGATGCGGCGCGCGACATCGCCCCAGGCAGACGTGCGCTGAGCGGAGACGAGTTCGGTGATGTCATCGAGCGTGATGATGTAGCTGTCACGCGACTGGCTGGTCTGCTCGGCACTGACGCGAACCGAGAGATTGCGCTCGTGACCGTCGCGGGTGATCGTGATCTGGCCCTGCACCAGCCGCTGCGTGCCCTCACGCGCGGTCTTCATCATGTCGTCGAGCTCGGGCAGCACGTCCGACAGCGGATGGTCGAGCGTCTCCGATTCAGCGTGGCCGATCAGTTTTTCGGCGGAGCGGTTGAGAATGCCGACGCTGCCGGAGGCGTCGACGCCGATGATGCCCGCGCTGGCCGAGGACAACACCGCCTCGATGAAACGGCGGCGGCTGTCGATCAGGTCTGACGCGCTGACGAGTTCGTCGCGCTGGGTGCGCAGCTCGGCCGTCATCTTGTTGAAGGTTTCGCCGAGTTGCGCCAGATCGCCTTCCGATTTGTGGACCGGCACCTGGACGTGCAGATCGCCGGTCGAAACGATATTGGCCGCACTCATCAGGTTGCGGATCGGCTCCACCAGCCAGTTGGCAAAATTCAACCCGATCAGCACCGATGCCATCAGGATCGTGAGCGCGATCACCGCAAACATCAGCGCGAAGGCGACCTGGATGCCGAGCCGGCGGGACTCGATCTGGGCATATTCGGCAACGCTGGCTTCGGTCTGCTTGAGCTGCGCGACCACGCGTGGATCGAGCAGCCGCGCCACGTACAGGAAGGTATCGTTGAAGGCGCGCAGCCGGATCACGGCCGCCACATAATTGGCGTCGGGGAAGACCGCGATCTGCGGTTCGTCTTCCTTGACGTTGCTGAGAAAATCCTGCGGCGGCGTCGTGAACTCCCGTTTGATGCCGGTCTGTGCTTCGGACAGGATGTTGCGATCCTTGTCGATCAGCATGGCCCCCGGCAAATTGCGGGAGGCGGCGCTCTGGGTCAGCAACTCGCGAAACGACTGCTGATCCTGGTCGAACAACGGCCGGGCACGGGCAATGTCGTTGGCCATTCCCAGGATGTCGCCGCGGATCAGCTGGGCGTGCTCGTAGGTGTAGGCACGGGCGACGATCAGCGAGTTCTGCATCACCTCGCGGGCCGGACCCGAAAACAGCCGGTCGAGACCGCGGTCGATCGTCACGTTGGCCACGATCGCCACCAGCACTGCCGGCAGCACGGCTATGACGGAGAACAATCCGACGATCTGGACATGCAGCCGCGCCGCCGCCCTGCCGCGGCGCCGGGCCTGAATCACCAGCCAGACCTCGCGGCTGATAATCCCGATCAGCAGCAGGATGGTCGCCGCGTTGATCAGCAGGAACGAGTAGACGACGTTGCGGGTGGGCTCGATCGGGGTCAAGCCGCTCAGCACCATGAAGGTCAGGAACGCCGAGAGCAGCGCGATCCCGACCGCAAACGGCGCCACCCACTTCCGCAGGATTCCTCCTGTGGATTCGCTATGCGACGAGTCGAAAGATGGCGCCGAGGTCTCTGCGGTGGTCATTCCGGCAATCGGTGAGGTGAAGGTTCTGAGACCGCTTGCTGCGGACTGATGCATTCATATCACATTGTTGCCAGAATGCGACAATTCCGCGGCGCTGCCGACCGCAAAAGCAGTCGGCCCCCTGCAGAATCCCGACTTGTCCCCTCCCCGAGAGCCCGCAGGCCCTAACCGCCGCTCCGATAGACCTGAATGTCGAGGTCCCGGATCTTCTTGCGCAGCGTATTCCGGTTGAGCCCAAGCAGGTCGGCCGCGCGGATCTGGTTGCCGCGGGTGGCCGCCAATGCCGCCGTCAGCAGCGGCACCTCGATCTCCTTGAGGATGCGGTGGTAGAGGCCCGGCGGCGGAACGCCGTTCGGAAAGCCCGAGAAGTGCGACGACAGATAGGCCTCGACGGCGCCGCCGAGATTCTCCACCCCGAGCGGGGTATTGCCGCCGGACGCAACCGCCGGCGGCGCCAGTTCGCCATCGATCACCGAGCCCGTGATCACGTCCTGCGGATAGAGCGCCGCCAGCCGGCGCGCCAGGTTTTCGAGCTCGCGCACGTTGCCGGGCCAGCGGTGTTGCTTGAGCCGCTCGAGCGCCAGCGTGTCGAGCTTTTTCGGGGGCAGGCCGTCCTTTTCGGCAAGCGAGAAGAAATGCCGGATGAGGTCGGGCAGGTCCTCGATCCGCTCGCGCAGCGGCGGCAGGCGCAGCGGGACGACGTTGAGGCGGAAGAACAGGTCCTCCCGGAACAGGCCCTGCTGGATCAGGATGCGCAGATCCTTGTTGCTGGCCGCCACGATCCGCACGTCGGTCTTGATCGGCGTGCGTCCGCCGACGGTGGTGTATTCGCCCTGCTGCAGCACCCGCAGCAGCCGCGTCTGGGCCTCCATCGGCATGTCGCCGATTTCGTCGAGGAACAGCGTTCCGCCCTCGGCCTGTTCGAACCGGCCGGAAGCGCGGGTGTTGGCGCCGGTGAACGCGCCGCGTTCGTGGCCAAACAATTCGGATTCGATCAGATCGCGCGGGATCGCCGCCATGTTGACGGCGACAAACGGGCCGTTGCGGCGCTTGCCGTAGTCATGGAGCGCACGGGCCACCAGTTCCTTGCCGGTGCCGGACTCGCCGGAGATCATCACCGTGAGGTCGGTCTGCATCAGCCGCGCCAGCACCCGGTAGATTTCCTGCATCGCCGGCGAGCGGCCGACCAGCGGGAT
>DATCXE010000539.1:0-2187 GCA_036565985.1 Bradyrhizobium sp. | reverse complement strand
AGTAGCGCAGGCCGGTCGGGCCGGGGCCGTCGTTGAAGACGTGGCCGAGATGGCCGTCGCATTTCGAGCACAATACCTCGGTGCGGATCATGCCGTGGCTGACATCGCGCTCCTCGTCGACATGGCTCTCGACCGCGGGCTGGGTGAAGCTCGGCCAGCCGCAGCCGGAGTCGAATTTGGCGTCGGATTCGAACAGCGTCTGGCCGCAGCCGGCGCAGGTGTAGGTGCCCTTGCGGTGCTCGTGCTCATACTCGCCGGAGAACGGCCGCTCGGTCGCCTTCTCGCGCAGCACCGCGTACTGCATCGGCGACAGTTCCTTGCGCCATTCGGACTCGCTCTTGACGACCTTGGCAGATGTTTTGGTGTCGGACATCTAATCTCCTTTCAAAACGCCTTAGTTGGTGGCCTTGGCATTGCTCACCAATGTCGGCTTCTCGATGTAATGCTCCGCGAAGATCTTCTTCAGGTTTTCGACCTTCGGGATGTCGTTGAAGACAATATAGGGCTGGGTGGGGTGAAGCGTCAGGTAGTCCTGGTGGTAGTCTTCCGCCGCGTAGAACGCCTGCAGCGGGCCGACCTTGGTCACGATCGGCTTCCTGTAGACCTTGGCGGCGTTGAGCTGGGCGATATAGGCCTCCGCGACCTGCTTCTGCTCGTCGTTCACGGCAAAGATCGCCGAGCGATATTGCGTGCCGGTGTCCGGGCCCTGGCGGTTCAACTGGGTCGGGTCATGCACCACGGAAAAGAAGATCTGCAGGATCTTGCCATAGCTGATCTTTTTCGGGTCGTACTTGATCTCCACCGACTCGGCATGCCCGGTGGTGCCGGTGCCGATCATGGTGTAGTTCGCCGTCATCTTGCTGCCGCCGGAATAGCCGGAGACCGCGTTGAGGACGCCGGCGGTGTGCTGGTAGACGCCCTGCACGCCCCAGAAGCAGCCGCCCGCGATGACCGCGGTCTGGATGCCATCGGCCGCCTTCACGTCGGTCGCGGGCGGCGGAATGATGACGGCTTCCTCCGAGGCGCGCGAGGGGGAGACGGCGAATGTGGCGAGGGCCAGCGCGCCGATGGCGGCAGCGCACAGCGAAAGGCGGCTGAACTGGCGAGGGGACATGGTTTCCTCTTGGGGCAGATGGGTTGGGGCAGTCTAGAGCCGGAGCGGTGTTACGCAATCGGCGCAGACTTCCGATGCCCAAGATACGGCACCGGCTGCGGATTGTTACAGGCTATGCCACACGAGTTCGTGAAAACGTCCCGGATGCGGCGCAGCTCCCGCAGAGCCGGGACCCGGGGAACGCCGCCTTCAGGCTATACTACCACGCTCAGCCGTTTCGCAGCCCGCGTGATGCCGGTGTAGAGCCACCTGGCGCGGCTGTCCTGGAAGGCAAAACTCTCGTCGAACAGCACGACGTCGTCCCATTGCGAGCCCTGCGACTTGTGCACGGTGAGCACGTAGCCATAGTCGAACTCGTCATAGGGCTTGCGTTGCTCCCACGGGATCGCCTCCATGCCGCCCTCGAAACAATCCTGGCGCACCGAGACCTTGGTGACCTTGTGGCCGAACTCCTCGTCGGGCGAGAGCCGCATGCTCAATATCTGCGATTTCGACCGCGGCTGTGTGCGCGACTTCACCCGCCACAGCCCGCCGTTGAACAGGCCCTTCTTGCGGTTGTTGCGCAGGCACACGAGTTTGTCGCCGGCGACCGGCAGCGGGTCTTCGATGTTCTGCTTCTGCCGCACCCGCATGTTGTAGGCGCGGCGGGTGTTGTTGCGCCCGACCAGCACCTGGTCGGCACCCATCACCCGGTCCGGATCGAGTTCGCTGCGCGAGACCACCTCGCTCTCGCCGTGGCGGCCGATTTCGAGTTCGCGGCCCTCGCGGATATCCATCGACATCCGCACGATCGGATCGTCCTGGGCCTGGCGATGCACCTCGGTCAGCATCGCGTCGGGCTCGCAGTCGGTGAAGAAGCCGCCGCCCTGGATCGGCGGCAGTTGCGCGGGATCGCCGAGCACCAGCAGCGGACAGTCGAACGACATCAGGTCGCGGCCGAGTTCGGCATCGACCATCGAACATTCGTCGATCACGATCAGCTTGGCCTTGGAGGCGGGGGCCTCGTCCCACAGGTCGAAGTTCGGGATTTCCTCGCCGCTTTCGCGCGCGCGATAGATCAGGCTGTGGATGGT
>DATCXE010000538.1:0-3877 GCA_036565985.1 Bradyrhizobium sp. | reverse complement strand
GCCGTCAGCGATCTGAAGGAAGCGCTGAAGGGCGACGATGCCGAGGCCATCAAGGCCAAGACCAACACCGTGGCGCAGGCTTCGATGAAACTCGGCGAAGCCATGTACAAGCAGCAGGCCGAGGCCGACGCCAAGAAGGATGCGGCCAAGGATGACGTGGTCGACGCGGAGTTCACCGAGGTCGACGACGACAAGAACAACAAGAAGTCGGCATAACGCGGGCTTTGGATCATGACCCCCACGCCAAAGAGCGCCAGCGCAGCGTCTCGATGGGTGGGGGTCATTTTTCTTTAAGCCGAAGGCTGCATCTTTTCAGCTCCTTCGGTACGAAAGCGAATTCGGGCGGGTTTGACTGATGTCCACCAAGCGCTGCTATTACGAAACCCTGGAAGTTGAGCGGAACGCGGACGACGGCAAGCTCAAGGCGGCCTTCCGCAAGCTGGCGATGAAATGGCATCCGGACAAGAATCCGGGCGACGCCACCAGCGAAGTGAAATTCAAGGAAATCAACGAAGCCTACGAGGTTCTCAAGGACGGCGAGAAGCGCGCCGCCTATGACCGCTATGGCCATGCCGCGTTCGAGCAGGGCATGGGCGGCGGCGGTCCCGGCTTCGGCGCCGGCTTCGCCTCGTCGTTTTCAGACATTTTCGAAGACCTGTTCGGCATGGCCGGGCAGCGCGGACGCGGCGGCGGACGCGAGCGCGGCGCCGACCTGCGCTACAACATGGAAATCACGCTGGAGGAAGCATACCTCGGCAAGACCGCGCAGATCGAGATTCCGGTCTCGGTCACCTGCGAGCCCTGTTCCGGCACCGGCGCCAAGGCCGGCACCAAGCCGAAGAACTGCTCGGTCTGCGGCGGGCAGGGGCGGGTGCGGCAAGCCCAGGGCTTCTTCACGCTGGAACGGACCTGCCCCGGCTGTCAGGGCCGTGGCCAGATGATCGAGGATGCCTGCCCCAGTTGCGCAGGATCGGGACGGGTGACGCGCGACCGGACCTTGTCGGTCAACATCCCGCAAGGCGTCGAGGACGGCACCCGCATCCGGCTGGCCGGCGAAGGCGAGGCGGGCGTGCGTGGCGGGCCGCCCGGCGACCTCTACATTTTCCTGTCGCTTTCGACACACGAGTTCTTCCAGCGCGACGGCGCCGATCTGCATTGCCGTGTGCCGATCTCGATGGTGGCGGCAGCCCTCGGCGGCGACTTCGAGGTCCCGACCATCGACAAGGGCAAGACCAAGGTGAAAGTGCCGCCGGGAACGCAATCCGGCCGGCGCTTCCGCATTGCATCAAAAGGCATGCCGGTGCTGCGTTCGCGCCAGACCGGCGATATGTATGTCCAGGTCATGGTGGAGACGCCGCAGAACCTGACCAAGAAGCAGCAGGAATTGCTGGCCGAGTTCGAAAAGCTGTCGTCGGGCGCCACGCAGCCGGAAGCGGCGGGCTTCTTCACCAAGGTCAAGGATTTCTTCGGCAACCGCGCGAGTTCCTGACCGAACGCACGAGAGATATGCGGGGGGCGTGTGATCGGCCGCAGTCATGATTCATTCAGCTTACACATGATGTTATCGCCAGATCGAGGGCGCTTTGGCCGATCCGGCGCGTTCCGTTTGGCTTGACCATGTCCCCGTCGACCTATACGTGTTTATGACTGTTTTCTGACATCCCCCGCTTGGTTGGCGGTCCCGCCTGGTAGCGACATGCCTTTGCAATCGTCCGTGCGCGCGTTGAAGAAGCCCCGTCTTGACGATGAGGTTCGCTTCCTTCGTTCATGGATCGAAAAGCCGCTGCACATGGGCGCGGTGGTGCCGTCGAGCAAGCTGCTCGCCCGGACCATGGCGGAATATGTCGACGTCGAATCCAATGGTCCCGTCGTCGAACTTGGGCCCGGGACCGGCGCGATCACCAACGCGCTGATCGAACACGGCGTCGATCAGAAGCGGCTCGTGCTGGTCGAGTATAATCCGGGTTTCTGCGCCCTGCTGCGCGATCGCTATCCGCAAGCCAAGGTGGTGCAGGGCGATGCCTATGCGCTTCGCGACTCGCTCGCGGGCGTGCTGGATGTACGGGCCTCGGCGGTGGTCTCCGGCCTGCCGCTGGTCACGAAGCCGATGCTGACGCGCCTGAAGCTGATCCGCGACGCCTTCACCGCGCTGGCGCCGGGCGCGCCGTTCGTGCAATTCACCTATTCGGTCGCGCCGCCGATTCCCAAATCGCTGCCGGGCGTGTCCACCGAAGCCTCCGAGCGGATCTGGATGAACCTTCCGCCCGCGCGGGTCTGGGTGTATCGCAAGGGCTGATGCCGCGTATTCGCGCGGCGGTTCTGCCCGAATACGAATTCAAATATGTCGGCACTGAAAATCCTCGTGATCCCGGGATCGCTTCGCACAGGCTCGCTCAATGCGAGGCTGGCGGCGGTCGCCGCCCATGAGCTCGCGCAATCCGGCGCCGACGTCACCCGGATCTCGCTCGCCGATTATCCGCTGCCGATCTACGACGGCGACCTGCAGGCGAAATCGGGCGTGCCGAAGCACGCGGTCAACCTGAAGCGCATGATGTCGGCCCATCACGGCGTCCTGATCGTGACGCCGGAATACAATTCCTCGGTGCCGGCGCTGGTCAAGAACACCATCGACTGGGTCAGCCGGGTCCAGGACACGCACGAGACCCGCGGGCAGGTTTTTCGCGACCGGGTGTTTGCCATCGCCTCTGCATCGGGCGGGCGGCTCGGCGGCACCCGCGCGCTGTCGGCGCTGCGGCTCATTCTCTCGGCCTGCCACGCCACCGTGATCGCAAACCAGCTTGCGCTCGCGTTCGCCGACGATGCCTATGACGAGATGGACAGACTGAAGCATTCCGCCGACAGCGAGGCGCTGAAAGCGCTGGTGCGGCAGTTGATCGACGTTTCCCAACGCATGATGTGAGGTGACATGCAGCCAGCCAGTATCGCGCCGAAGGACCGCCTGATCGTTGCCCTCGATCTGCCCGGCGTCGTCGAGGCGGAGACGCTGATCGCGCGGCTCGGCGACAGCGTGAGCTTCTACAAGATCGGCTATCAGCTCGGCTATGCCGGCGGCCTGGCGCTGGCGGAGCAACTGGCGACGTCAGGCAAGAAGGTCTTCATCGACCTCAAGCTGCACGACATCGGCAACACGGTGGCGCGCGGCGTCGAGAGCGTTGCCAGGCTCGGCGCGACCTTCCTCACCGTGCACGCCTATCCGCAGACCATGAAGGCCGCGGTCGAGGCGCGCGCGGGGTCCAGCTTGAAAATTCTCGCCGTCACCGTGCTGACGTCCTACGACGACGGCGATCTCCACGCCGCCGGCTATCGCCTCAACGTGTCGGACCTGGTCGAGGCACGGGCGCAGCAGGCGCAGGTGCTCGGCGTCGACGGGCTTGTCAGCTCGCCGGAAGAGGCGGCCAGCCTGCGCAAGATCGTCGGCCACCAGATGACGCTGGTGACGCCGGGCATTCGCCCCGCAGGCGCCGCGACCGGCGACCAGAAGCGCATCATGACGCCGGCGCGCGCGATCGCGGCCGGCGCCGATTATCTCGTGGTCGGCCGCCCGATCACGGAAGCCACCGATCCCAAGGCTGCGGCGGATGCCATTCAGGCGGAAATCCAGCAGGCGTTGGGATAGAGCGTTTTCCAGCGAAGTGGAAAACCGGTTCGTGTAAAGAAAACGCGTCAAGACAAGAATCTGGAGCCGCGTTCCGATTCAATCGGAACGGAATAGGCTCTAGTCTGACTGATGAAACAACAAACGGGAGAGTGAGATGGCGAAGGGATACTGGATCGGTCGCGTCGATGTTAACAACGACGAGGGCTACAAGCCCTATGCGGCGGCCAATCCCGCGATCTTCAAGAAATTCGGCGGGCG
>DATCXE010000475.1:0-10992 GCA_036565985.1 Bradyrhizobium sp. | reverse complement strand
CCTACGGCCAGCTTGCGGAGCGCGTGGCGCGCTTTTCCGCCGCCTTGCGCGGCCTTGGGCTACGGCGCGAGGAGCGCGTGCTCATGGCCATGCTCGACACCGTCGATTGGCCGACCGCATTTCTCGGCTGCCTGAAGGCCGGCATCATCGCGGTTCCGGTCAACACGCTGCTCACCGAGGACGACTACCGCTTCATGCTTGCCGACAGCCGCGCCAAATGCCTGGTGGTGTCGGAAGCGCTGCTTCCCAAGTTCGAGAAAATCATCAAGGAGAGCCCGGACCTCGATCACGTCATCGTCGCCGGTGACAATCCGCACGGCTTCCGCCGGTTCGAAGATCTCGTTGGTGCTACCGATCCGGAGCCTTACACGGCGCCGACCACCAGCGACGACATGGCTTTCTGGCTCTACACCTCGGGCTCCACCGGCAAGCCCAAAGGCGCGGTGCATGTGCATGCGAGCCTCAAGCTCACCGCCGATCTTTACGGCACGCCGGTCGCGGGCCTCAAGGAAAGCGACATCGTCTATTCGGTGGCCAAGCTGTTCTTCGCCTACGGCCTCGGCAACGCCATGACCTTCCCGCTCACGGTCGGCGCGACCACGGTGCTCAATCCCGAGCGGCCGACGCCGGACGGCGTCGCCGCGCTGCTGCGCAAATATCCGGTGACGGTGTTCTTCGCGGTGCCGACCTTCTACGCCGGCTTCCTGGCGAGCGCGAATGCGCCGCAGCGTTCGGAGTTGAAGTTGCGGCGCTGCATCTCGGCCGGCGAAGCTTTGCCGGCGGAAGTCGCGCGCCGATGGCAGGAACGATACGGCGTGGAGATTTCCGACGGTCTCGGCACCACCGAGATGCTGCACATCTATCTCACCAATGCGCCGGGCGCGACCAAATACGGCACCACCGGCCGCGCCGTGCCGGGCTACGAGATCCGGCTGGTCGGCGAGGACGGCGCGCCGGTCAAGCAGGGCGAGATGGGCGAACTGCATGTGCGCGGGCCGACTAGCGCCATCATGTATTGGAACAACCGCGAGAAGTCGCGTTCGACCTTCCAGGGCGAGTGGACGCGCTCGGGCGATAAATACATCGAGGATGCCGACGGCTATTACGTCTGCTGCGGCCGTGCCGACGACATGCTGAAAGTCTCCGGCATGTATGTCTCGCCTTTTGAGGTCGAGGCTGCGCTGTCCTCGCATCCGGATGTGCTGGAGGCGGCGGTGGTCGGTTGGTTCGACGAGCAGAAGCTGCTCAAGCCGAAGGCTTTCGTCGTACTCAAGCTGCCCGACAAGGCGAGTGAAGACCTCGCGCGCGCACTCCAGGACCACGTCAAGCAGACGCTGGCGCCGTTCAAGTATCCGCGCTGGATCGAGTTCCGCGCTGACCTGCCCAAGACCGCGACCGGCAAGATCCAGCGCTTCAAACTGCGCGCGGAAGGGAATCTCTGACTGTCATGCCCCGCGAAAGCGGGGCATCCAGTAGCCACGGGAGCCGATCGTGAACGTCCGCGTCGGGGAGTACTGGATCGTCCGCTTTCGCGGACGATGACGACGAGGAGATTAGGGCGCGTGACACTTTCCGACTCCGGCTTCCTCTCTATCGGCTCGCAACGTCTCGAATACCGCATGCTCGGCCCGCGGCCGGACGCCGCTCCGACGCTCGTATTGCTGCACGAGGGGCTCGGTTGCGTCGGGCTGTGGAACGATTTTCCGGAGAAACTGCAACAGGCGACCGGCTGCGGCGTGTTTGTCTATTCGCGCGCGGGCTACGGGCAGTCGAGCCCGGTGCCGCTGCCGCGCCCGCTCACTTATATGCACGACGAAGCGCGCGACGCGCTGCCGAAACTGCTCGATGAAATCGGCTTCCGGCGCGGCCTGCTGATCGGCCATAGCGATGGCGCCTCGATCGCGGCGATATATGCCGGCAGCCATCAGGACCACCGCGTCGGCGGGCTGGTGCTGATCGCGCCGCATTTTTTCACCGAGGATTCCGGCATCGCTTCCATCGAGGAGGCGCGCAAGGCCTATGAGACCGGCGATCTGCGTGTGCGGCTGTCGCGCTGGCACGCGGACGTCGATAACGCCTTCAAGGGTTGGAACGGCGCGTGGCTCGATCCCGGCTTCCGCGAATGGGATATCACGGGCGAGCTGGCCTATATCCGCGTGCCGGTGCTGATCGTGCAGGGTGAGGCCGACCAGTACGGCACGGTCAAGCAGATCGAGGTGGCGCAGCAGGAGTGTTACTGCCCGGTCGAGGTGGCGCTAATGCCGGGCGCCCGGCATTCACCGCAGCGCGAGGCGCAGGAGGCGACGTTGAAGGCGATTACGGCGTTTGTGGTGCGCGTTGTCGAGGCAAATGAGTGGGCGAAGGCCGCCTGAAGGTGTCATCGCCCGCGAAAGCGGGCGATCCAGTAACAATGAGCACATCGGATTAAATCACGAAGCTGGCAGATACTGGATGCCCCGCTTTCGCGGGGCATGACAGCATCAATACAAATACCAGTCGCGGCTCACTCCGCCGCTTTTTTTGTGCCGCCGCCGTGCACCGAGGCGAGATAGTCCATCGCCACCTGCACGCCGCCTTTCTTGTGCGGAATGCCGGCGAGACCCAGCGCCATTTCGGTGATCGCCAGCGCACCCAGCATCATGCCGTCATTGACGTCGCCGAGATGGCCGATGCGGAAGTACCTGCCCGCTAGCTTGCCGAAGCTCGAGCCGAAGGAAATGTTGAAGGCCTCGAGCGCCATCGCGCGGAAGGCATCGGCATTGTGGCCTTCCGGCAGCAGCACCGCGGTCAGCGTCGGCGAGTAATATTTCGGGTCGCGGCAGACCGTATCGAGGCCCCAGGTCTTGACCGCGCGGCGGGTCGCTTCCGAGAGGCGATGATGGCGGGCAAAGACGTTGTCGAGACCCTCCTCGTGCAGCATCGCGATGCCCTCGGCCAGGCCGTGCATCATCTGGGTGGCCGGCGTGTAGGGGAAGAAGCCGAGCTTGTTCATGGCCAGCATCTCGTCCCAGGCAAAGAACGACTTCGGCAGCTTGGCGGTCTTGTTGGCGGCCAGCGCCTTGTCGCTCAACGCGTTGAACGACATGCCCGGCGGCAGCATCAGGCCCTTCTGCGCGCCGCCCACGGTGACATCGACGCCCCATTCGTCGTGCCGGTAGTCGGTGGAGGCGAGCGAGGAAATCGTATCGACGAAGAATAGCGCCGGATGGCCGGCGGCGTCGATTGCCTTGCGCACTTCCGCGATCGGCGACAGGCAGCCGGTCGAGGTCTCGTTATGCAGCACGCAGATCGCCTTGATCTCGTGCTTCTTGTCTTCACGCAGCCGCGCTTCGACCGCCTTGGGATCGGCACCGGTGCGCCAGTCGGTGGGAAGGAACTCGGCAACCAGCCCGAGCTTCTCGGCCATCTTCTTCCACAGCGAGGCGAACTGGCCGGTTTCCACCATCAGCACCTTGTCGCCGGGCGACAGCGTATTGACCAGCGCGGCTTCCCAGGCGCCGGTGCCGGTGGCGGTGTAGATGATCACCGGATTGGTGGTCTTGAAGATGGTCTTGATGCCCTCGAGGCATTTTTTGGCCAGCTTGGAGAATTCCGGACCGCGGTGGTCGATGATCGGGGTGTCCATGGCCCGCAGGATGCGGTCGGGGACCGGCGTCGGTCCCGGGATATGCAGGAAATGACGCCCGACCGGACGCGAGGAATTCTGAGCCATTGGAAGACGCTCCTAACGCGGCTTTTTGGGGAGTTTCGGGGTATTACCACGGGCGCGTCCCGGCCAGGGGCGGCGCTTGTGGCGTTGAACTATGAATGCAACATTGCGGTCAAGCGGTTTTCCGCACATCAAACCAGCCCGTTGAGCATAGGCGATTGCATAGGCTGATCGTGGCCCAACAAGGAAGAATGCCGTGGCGCTAGTCATGCCCGGCCTGGAAAGGCGCCTGAAAGCCGAATTGGACGGGGACGTGCATTTCGACCGCTTCACCCGCGGGCGCTATGCCACCGATGCCTCCCATTACCAGATCATGCCGGTGGGCATGGTCGCGCCGCGCACGATAGAGGAAGCCGAACGGGCGATAGGAATTGCCCGGGCAGAGGGCGCCCGCGTGCTGGCGCGCGGCGGCGGCACCTCGCAATGCGGGCAGACCATCGGCGAGGCGCTGGTGGTGGACTGCTCGAAATACCTCACCCGCATCCTCGACCTCGACGTCAAGGAGCGGCGCTGCACGGTCGAGCCCGGCATCGTGCTCGACGACCTCAACCGGCAGCTCAAGGCCCACGGCCTCTGGTTTCCCGTTGATATCTCGACTGCCTCGCGCGCCACCATCGGCGGCATGGCCGGCAACAATTCCTGCGGCGGCCGCTCCATGCGCTACGGCACCACGCGCGACAACGTGCTCTCGATCGACGCGCTGCTCGCCGACGGCACGCTCGCGCATTTTGGTCCGATCGGGGGCAGCCTCGACGACGTACCCGCGCCGTTGCGTCCGCTCGCCGGCGACCTGCTGGCAATCGGCGCGCGCGAGGCGGAAGAGATCGAAGCCCGCTTCCCCAAGGTGCAGCGTAGGGTCGGCGGCTACAATCTCGACGCACTGGCGCCGGGCCGGAACGACATCAACCTCGCCCATGTGCTGGTCGGCTCCGAGGGCACGCTCGGCTTCTCCACCCGCATCGAACTAAAGCTGTCGCCGCTGCTTGGCCGCCGCGCAGTCGGCGCCGTGCACTTCGGCAGCTTCTTCGAGGCGATGAATTCGGCGCAGCACATTGTGCGCCTCAAGCCGATCGCGGTGGAATTGATCGACCGCACCATGATCGAGCTGGCGCGCGAAATTCCGATCTTCCGGCCGACGCTGGAGAAATTCGTGCGCGAGACGCCGGAAGCCATCCTGCTGGTCGAGTTCGGCGAGGACGACCACGAGGAAAACCTGCGCCGCCTGCGGCAACTGAAAGAGCTGATCGGCGACCTCGGCTTCGATTGGGGAAACAGCGGCGCCAAATGGGGCGGCGTGGCGGAAGTGCTCAATCCCGAGCTGCAAGCCGCCATCACGGATGTGCGGACAAGCGGCCTCAACATCATGATGTCGATGAAGGACTCGGGGAAACCGGTGTCTTTTGTCGAGGACTGCGCGGTGCCGCTCGAACATCTCGCCGATTACACGACACGGCTAACGGAAATCTTCGAGAAGAACGGCACCCGCGGCACTTGGTATGCGCACGCCGGCTCCGGCTGTCTGCATGTGCGCCCGATCCTGAACCTGCGCCTGGAGAAAGACGTGCACGCCATGCGCGCCATCGCGGAAGAAGCCTTCGCCATGGTGCGCGAATACAAAGGCTCGCATTCCGGCGAGCACGGCGACGGGCTGCTGCGCTCGGAATTCAGCGAGCCCATGTTCGGCTCGCGCCTCGCCCGCGCCTTTGAGGAAGTGAAGGACCGCTTCGACCCAAATGGCCTCTACAATCCCGGCAAGGTGGTGCGGGCTCCGAAATTCGATGATCGCAGCCTGCTGCGCTATGCGCCGGGTTATCGGGGCGAGGACATCAAGACCGAGTTCGACTGGTCGGCTTTTCCCGGCGCCGGCGGCGGTTTCCAGGGCGCGGTCGAGATGTGCAACAACAACGGCGCCTGCCGCAAGCTCGCCGGCGGCGCCATGTGCCCGAGCTACCGCGTCACCCGCGACGAGCGCGACGTCACGCGCGGGCGCGCCAATACGCTGCGGCTCGCGCTCACCGGTCAGCTTGGGCCCGATGCGCTCACCTCCGACGAGATGGCGGAGACGCTGAGCCTGTGCGTCTCCTGCAAGGCTTGCCGGCGCGAATGCCCGACCGGCGTCGACATGGCGCGCATGAAGATCGAGGTGCAGGCCGCGCGCGCCAAAAAGCGCGGGTTGTCGCTGCACGACCGGCTGGTCGGATTCCTGCCGCGCTATGCGCCTTTCGCCGCACGTCATCCCTGGCTGTTCAACTTGCGCGACGGCAGCCCCTTTCTGCGGCGCGCCTCGGAGACCTTCGCCGGCTTTTCGGCGCGGCGCAGCCTGCCGAAATGGCGCGCGGACATTTACCGCGACCGTTCCGATTGGCGCTACGCCGCGACTGATGACGCCGCGCCGCCGCGCGAAGTGGTGCTGTTCGCGGATACGTTCAACCGCTATTTCGAGCGCGAGAACCTTGAGGCCGCCATGAACGTGCTGGTCGCCGGGGGCTATCGCGTGCATGCGGCTGTGCCCAAAGGCGGCGGCGCACGTCCGCTCTGCTGCGGCCGCACGTTCCTGTCGGTCGGCAAGCTCGATGAGGCGCGCAAGGAAATGCAGCGCACGCTCGACGCGGTAGCGCCGTTTGTCTTGCGTGGCGTGCCGGTGATCGGGCTGGAGCCGAGTTGCTTGTTCACCTTCCGCGACGAGCTTCCGGCGCTGCTCAAGGGCGACGCGGTCGAGGCGCTAGCGGCAAACGCACTGCTGCTGGAGCAATTCATCGCGCGCGAAAGCAAAGAAGGCCGGCTGACGCTGCCGCTCGGGGCCGTTCCAAAGAAGGCGCTGCTGCACGGCCATTGCCACCAGAAGGCCTTCGACGCGATGGGCGCGGTCGAAAGCGCGCTCAGGCTGATCCCGGAGCTTGCCGTCGAGACGGTGGAATCGAGCTGCTGCGGCATGGCCGGCTCGTTCGGCTATGCCGCTTCCACCATCGATGTGTCGCTCAAGATGGGTGAACTGTCGCTGCTGCCGGCGGTGCGGAAGGCTGACGCCGATACACTGATCGTCGCCGACGGCACTTCGTGCCGGCATCAAATCCACGACGGCACCAACCGCGCGGCGCTGCACGTCGCGCGCGTGCTGGCGATGAGTATCGAGACTGGGTGCTGATTCCAAAGTGGTAAGTTTGTATATCGCCTAAAATTGTCGCGCTTTCGCGCTGATGCGGTCTGTCACCAAACCGACATCGTGGCCACCGGCGCATCGAATCTGCTGTGAATTCCCAAAAATACTTTCATCTCATCGCGACGGTCTACGCTGTCGTGCGTTTTTTTCCATCAAGTTTGGTTTGTTTCCGGTCCGGAACCAGGTGCCGCTCCATCGCTCGCAGTTGATACTATTCTGCTGTTTGTCGCAGCGTTGCCAAAGGAACAACGAGCGACTCAATGTGTTTGGGGTTGGCCCGTGGGGTGTGTCCAGATTGGAGAAATGATGATGGCAGGAGTTTTCGAGGTTCAGGGTTTTGGCGTCCTGTCGAACTTTAACGGCCAACTCGTCACCGATGCCGCGAAATCGGCGATGCAAGAGATTGCGGACACCGGAGCGAATTCCATAGAGTTAGCACCGCGCATCTTTACGGACAGTCGAACGTCGAACCACGTCCTCAACGTCCCTGGGAAAACCGAGAGCGACGCGAATATCGCCACGGCAATTGCCGACGCACACACGCACGGGCTCTCGGTCTTACTCAAGCCGACGCTGACGGGCCTGGATGGAACCATCGCGTCGAGCCTCGCGCCGGCCGATCCCGCCGCGTTTTTTGCTTCATACAAAGCCCAAATGCTCGATTTTGCCCATGTCGCGGATCAAGCGCATGCGGATTCGCTGTCGATCGGGAACGAACTCAGCGGACTGACGGGCTCACAATACCGCGACTATTGGGTCGACCTTATCCATTCGATCCGCCAAGTTTACCACGGGCCCATCACCTATGCGGCGGCAACCGACGAAGCCAACAATGTGAGCTTCTGGAGCGAGGTCAACGATATCGGCATCAATGCCTATCCACCGTTGACCGCCAAGCTGGCTCCGTCGGTCGACCAGATGGTTCACGCGTGGAACAGCGTCCCGGAAGATCCGTATTGGATGGCGGCCCTGGATCATAAGTCGCCGGTCGACTTCTTCCACTCGCTTGCCACGGAGTACGGCAAGCAAGTGCTTTTCACCGAGGTCGGCTATCGCAGCGTCGACGGAACCAATGTTAATCCCGGCAACGTAAGCGGCGACACCCCCGATGCGCACGAACAAGCAAACGCCTTCGGCGCCTTCTTTGATGTGTGGAGTTCGGAAGGCGGAAGCTGGTTCAAGGGCGCGGAGATTTGGCAATGGGACGCGGACAACGTCTTTTCACCGACCGGCTATTCGCCGATGGGCAAGCCGGCGGAGTCGCTCATCACCGACTGGTTCAGTGGGCATCATCTGGCGCCGGCTTTGACCGTCGATGGGTCGCCGACTGCCGACTTGATCGATATCGGTAATGGAAATGACTTGGTATCGGGTGGCCTCGGTAACGACGCCATCAATGGGGGCGCGGGAAATGACGTCATCCACGGAGGTCCCGACACCGTCGCCAAGCTTACGGATACGACCGTCACGGTGACGGGTTTCGGCCCCGTCGTCGATGGCGAGGGGCCGAAGATGAAGCTATTGGTCAACGATCAGCAAGTCGGCAATACGGTTGAATTCCACAACGCAGCGGATTCGACCGAATACCAGACTTTTACGTTCCATTTTCAAAATCCGGAAAAGGTAACGAGTCTGGATCTTGCATTCATTAACGACATTGCCACCGCACATGGTGACCGCAATCTCTCCATCGAGGGCATCGCCGTCAACGGCGAGAAGCTTGCCGCGGCGGACGCAGTCAATCCAAGTTCACCAGGAACATGGAAACTCGATGCCAACGGTTCTCTCCACTATGACATGAGCGGACATCAGGAACTGTTCTTCGGTTCAGCCTCCGACAATGACCAGATCAATGGCGGCGCTGGTAATGATCATCTGATCGGCGGCGCCGGCAACGACACCTTTGTGTTCAGGCCGAACTTCGGAAAGGATGTCATCGCCGGGTTTCAAGACACCGGCGACACGCAGGACGTCATCCGGTTCGACGACAACGTGTTCCCGGATTTCCACGCCGTGCAGTCGCACATGGCGCAAGCCGGCAGCAGCGTGATCATCACGCTCGACGACCACAATGCGGTCCAAATTCAGCACACAACGCTGTCCCATCTCGGTGCCAGCGATTTCTACTTCGTATGAAGCACGCGCGGCGGCGGAACGGATCGTGGTCGCGCCCGATTGCGGGCTGAAATAGCTTCCGCGCCCTGACGTCACCCTGAGGTGCTCGGTGCGTGGCACCGAGCCTCGAAGGGCGACGGCCCGGGCCGATCATCCTTCGAGGTTCGCGCTTCGCGCTCGCACCTCAGGATGACGGTGACGGGCTATCTGACTCACCCGCCGTAGAACAGATGCACCAAGCCCAATGAGACCACCGGCACATAGGTGCTCAGGAGCAGCACGAACAGCAGCGCGCCGATGTAGGGAATGTTGACCTTCGTCGTCTCCCAGATATCGGACTTGGCGATGGCGCAGGCGGTCATCAACACACTGGCGACCGGCGGCGTTTGCTGCCCGATGGCGAGATTGAGCGTCACCACCAGCCCGAAGTGAACGGGATCGATGCCGACCGCGTTGACCATCGGCATGACAATCGGGATGACCAGGATGATGGCCGCGGCCGAGTGCAGGAACATTCCGAGGATCAGGAACGCGAAATTGAGCAGCAGCAGAATGACGTATTTGTTGTCGGTGAGCTGCGTGATGGCGTGCCCCAGCGCCTGCGGCAGTTGCGCTTCGGTGAGGAACGTACCGATCAGCGCCGAACTCGCGACCAGCAGCATGACCACCGCGGTCTGAATGCCGCCATCCACGCAGGCCTTGCGCAGTTCGCGGAAGTCGAGATCGCGGTAGATCAGCCCACCGACGACGATCGCGGCGACCACCGCCATGCCCGCGCCTTCGGTGGCGGTGACGATGCCGCCGAAAATGCTGCCCAGGATTGCGATCGGCAGGATGAAAGCCCAGAGCGCGTCCTTGAAGGTGCGCCAGACATTGGAAATGCGGAAGCGTTCTTCGATCGGGAATTTGTACTTGACCGCGTGATAATAGGCGGCGCCTGCCATGCAAAGCGCGCCCAAGAGGCCCGGAACGATGCCGGCGACGAACAGCTTGACCACCGAGGTCTGCGCCATCACCGCGTAAAGGATCATCGGGATCGAGGGCGGGATGATGATGGCAAGGCTTGCCGCCGAGGACATGGTCGCCGCCGCGACCTCCTTGGAGTAACCACGCTTCTTCATCGCCGGAATGAGAATGGTGCCGAGCGCGGCGACGTCGGCGACGGCGGAGCCGGAAATTTCGGCAAAGAATACCGAGGTGCCGATCGCCACCATCGACAGGCCGCCGCGAATGAAGCCGACCAGGGAGGAGGCGAAGGCGATCAGCCGGCGCGAGATCGACGACGCGTTCATGATTGCGCCGGACAGGATGAATAGCGGGATCGCCAGCAGCGGGAAGCTCGAGGCGCCGTCGAACATCACCAGCGCCACGTTGGGCAGCATGTGCGTGCCCTGGATGAAGATGATCGCCAGCATGGCGACGAAGGCGAGCGCCACCGCGATCGGGACATTGATCAGCGCAAGCGCGATCATTCCAACCAGCATGAGGCCGATGGTCATGAGCGGGTCCTCGCGCTGTCGGTTGCCGGCTCCGCCGCGGGAGCGCCATGCGACATGGCCTCGATCGCCTCGGTATCGATGAAGCCGGAGCCGCGCGCGTCGCGTATGACTTTTGGCATGCGCAGGGCCTCGGCGAGGACGAACAGGGCGCCGCCGATCGGGATCGCCGAGGTGGTGATGCGGAGCGGCATCCAGTCGAGGCTGACTAGGGTCTCGCCGCCGAGCACCATCAGAACCTCGATGCCGGTCCAGGTCAGCACGATGAAGAAGACAAAGACGACGGCTTCGGCGAACAGCGTCACGGGCAGCCGGATCTTGGGCGGCATGGCATTGACGAAGCCGGGCACGCCGATGTGGGCGCCGCGCAAGGCCGCCAAAGCGGAGCCGTAATACGTGAGCCAGACCAAGCCGACGGACGCGACTTCGTCGTACCAGGACAAGGCATAGCCGACATAGCGGAAGGCAAAGCCGGCGATGACCAGAAGGGTCAGTCCGGCCACCAGGATGAT
>DATCXE010000449.1:0-3443 GCA_036565985.1 Bradyrhizobium sp. | reverse complement strand
TGGTAGCGAGCGGTGAGGGCAGAATGAACTTCGGTACCTGGAAGGCGTCGACCAGGACCTGCCAGAGCACGATCACGGCGAGATGCACGATCAGGATGATCGCCACAGACCGTATCGATCGTCCGTCACCGCTGAACACCGTAAGCTCCTTATCGACGCGCGTCGGCTTCTCGGCCGCACCGCAGCAATCTAACGCGGCTTTCCGCAGCAATCAACCATATGGTTGATTATGGTCGCAGCGAATGCATCACCAGATCCACGACGTGCTTGCGGCGGGCCTGCCTTGCGGCCTGGCCGGACAGGTCCTTGCCGAAGATCGCGGACAGGGTTGGCGTGTTCGAAAAGTAGAAGTAGCTGAGGCCTGCAATCGAAATGTAGAGATGTACCGGGTTGATGCCTTTGCGGAATATGCCGGCCTTCACGCCCTGGCCCAGGATGGTCGAAACCAGGCTGACCAGCGGCGAGTGCATCGCCTCCAGTTTTCGCGATCCGCGCACGTGCCGGGCGCCGCTACGGTTTTCGTCGTTCAGCAGTACGATGAAGTCGGGGTGCGCGGCGAGGTGATCGAAGGAACTTTCGATCAGTTTCTTGATCGCCTGCTCGGGCGGTAATCCCTCGAGATTGAGCTCGCGCTCCTTGGCGCGGATCTCCTCATAGACCCATTCGAGCACCGCCAGATACAGCGCATCCTTGTCGCCGAAGTAATGATAGACGAGTTGCTTGTTGACGCCTGCGCGCGCGGCGATCTCGTCGACCCGGGCACCGGCGAGGCCGCTGCTGGCGAACTCGCGCCGCGCCGCCGTCAACAGCTTCTTGCGGGTCGCGGCCGGATCGCGCCGCCGCGGACTTATGTCGTCAGATCGTTTTTTAGGCATTTCCAACCAAATAGTTGACAAGTCGTCTCGACCCTTGTTGCATTGGTAGCGTCACGGACGGGCGGCGACAAGGTCGGTTGCCAACGAGGAGGGTTGCCATGAA
This sequence comes from Bradyrhizobium sp., assembly GCA_036565985.1. Taxonomy (GTDB): domain Bacteria; phylum Pseudomonadota; class Alphaproteobacteria; order Rhizobiales; family Xanthobacteraceae; genus Bradyrhizobium. The sequence goes on along the minus strand of DATCXE010000449.1, from coordinate 2,465 downwards.
GGGGTTACGAATTGCGGGATTGGCGCTTGCGCTTGCGATGCCGGCGGTTCCCTGCGCGGCTGCCGAGTCAGTCAACTTGATCCTGAACTGGACGCCGACGGCGGATCATTCGCCGTTCTATTACGCCAAGTCGCAAGGCTGGTACACGAAAGCCGGCATCGACCTGACTATCGAGGTCGGCAAGGGATCTGGCGTCTCCTCGCTGAAGGTCGGCTCCGGCGGCTCGCCGTTCGGCATAGCCGATCTCGCGACCATGCTGGTGGCGAAGAGCAAGGGCGCCGACGTGGTCGCGTTGATGAGCATCTACGCCAATACCGGGCAGACCTTCTATTGGCTGAAGAGCTACGGCGTGAACGGGCCGAAGGATTTCCCGAACCACAAGATCGGCAATCCGCCGGGCGATGCCTCGCGCGTGATGTGGCCGGCCTTCGCCAAGGCCGCCGGCATCGCACCTGACTCGGTAAGCTTCGTCAATGTCGGCCCGACCGCCAAGATCGCGGCGCTGAAGGCCCATACCGTGGACATCATCAGCGATTTCTACAATGAGCACGATCTCAAGGCGATCGAGTTCGGATCTGATCTGGGCTATGTCAACTGGAAGGACATCGGGCTGAACCCTTACGGCAACTCGCTGATCGTCAACGGCGCTTACCTTGCGAAGAACCCGAAGCTGGTCGAGGACTTCGTCAAGATCAGCCAGAAGGCCTACGCCGCCTGCGTCGCCGACGTCGAGCCTTGCCTCAAAGCGCTGCTCGACCAGGCCTCCGGTCTCGACAAGGAGAACCAGCAGCGCCAGTGGGAGCGCATCAAGTTCCTGATGACGGACGAGTTCACCACGACCAGGGGATTGGGCTGGATCGACGGCGAGCGCATGAAGAAGGACTACGAACTGGTGCAGACCTATCTCGGCATGGAGAAGCCGTTCGACGTCAACAGCGCTTTCTCGACCAGGATGCTGGATGCGTCGATCAAGATGGACGCGAGCAAGGTGAAAAAATAGGGGCTGGCTAGCTTAGCTCTCTCAGTCGTCATTGCGAGCGAAGCGAAGCAATCCATTTCTCCGCTTGCCGAGATATGGATTGCTTCGTTGCTTCGCTCCTCGCAATGACGGGGAATAGGCTCGCCATCGGCTTCACTGCAGCGCCATCCCCGAGGTCGCGATCACCTTCGTCAGTTTCTCGTGATCGGCCTTCATCAATGCCGCGAGATCGGCTGGCGGCATCGGCTTGCCAGGGATATTGGCAACCGCAAGCTGGCGCTGCACTTCCGGGTTCTGCAGCGCCTTGTTGATGCCGTCGTTGATTTTCTCGACGATGGCGTCCGGCGTACCCGCTTGAACGTAGATGCCATACCAGGGCACGTAAGTGGCTTCCGGAAATCCTGCCTCTGCGATGGTCGGCACGTCAGGCAGGTCGGCGACACGCTTGTCGGTCATGACCGCCAGCGGCTTTACGCTCCCGGCCTTGATGTGTGGCAATGCCAGCTCAAGCGACACGATCTCAAAATGCATCAGGTTCGTCATCAGGTCGATCAGGGCCTGAGGCTGGCCCTTGTAACCGACATTGGTGAGCTTGATGCCGGCAGCCTGAAACAGTTTCTGGGCGCTCAGATCGATCGAAGATCCGGTGCCGGGATTGCCGAAGTTCAACTCGCCAGGCTTTTTGCGCGCGATCTCGACGAATTCCTTGATCGTGCTTGCGGGCATCGAGGGATGAACCAGCGCGACGCTCTGGTTCCAGACCGCGAGGCCGACGCATCTAAGATCCTTCATCGCGTCCCAGCCCGCGTCCTTGTAGAGCGTTGGGTTGACCAGAGCCGCCGGGCCGGTGACCAGCCACGTGTAACCGTCGGGCTCGCTGCGCGCGACCGCCGCTGTGCCGATGTTGCTGTTGCCTCCCGGCCTTGCCTCGATGACGACCGTTTGTTTCCAATCGCGGCCGACCTGCTCGGTCACGGCGCGCGCAACGATGTCGACGATGCCGCCGGCGGGGTAGGGCACGATGATGCGGATCGGTCGGTGCGGATAGTTGCTCTGCGCCTGCGCTACGCCGCCGAACATCATGGTGGCGCCGAAGGTCATACCCAAGGCAAAGCGCAGCACGGTTTTTAGGCCGGTCATTCTTCCCTCCCCATATTTTACGTATCGTTCGAGCGATGCCTCTTGCCCCTCTGGCGGGGGTATTCAGTCGTTGGTCACCAGCGCGCGGATGCTGCGCGCCAGGCCGAGGATGCGCGGCCCGCATTCGCGTTCGATCTGCTCGGCGTTGAAACGAAACGAGGGGATACCGCAATTGACGGAAAGGCAATCGCCTGACGGTGTCCGATACAACGGCGCGGCGACACCAAAGATCTCCCGCCGCCATTCGCCGAGCGAAACCGCGAAGCCGCGCTCGCGGCAGACCGCGACGTCCGGCAGCGTCCGGGTCTGCACATATTCGGCTTCTTCGGGGCGTTCGGCCTTCACC
>DATCXE010000533.1:0-5261 GCA_036565985.1 Bradyrhizobium sp. | reverse complement strand
TCGGAAGCGGTTCGCCATCCGCTACAGAAGGTCCACCCGGCGACACGCGCCGGCCTGATCGACATTGCCCGTTCGCTCGATCCTGTCGTCCTGCGCTGGGGCCGTTAGAGCGTTTTGCAGCGAAGCGGAAACCGGTTCGCGTCGAGAAAACGCGTCAAATCAAGAATCTGGAGACCCGTTCCGACTCAATCGGAACGGGGCTCTTGTCCGGAGAAAGAACAAAAGCTGCTCCGGATTGGCCGAGGTGGAAATACGCTTCCAACCGGAGGCCTGAAAAAGCCAATCGCTTCCATTGCTCCCGCGGCCGGAAATGACGACATTTACCGCTGAAACCAGCGGATGGGGCGCGCGATGGAACATATGGGTTATGAGCCGTTTGGCGAGCGCCTTGCGCCCGGAAGGGGAAGGGACGCAGAGCCGCGTTCGCCGGTCTCCAGATATCTGTTGTGGGCCGGCACCGGCCTGTTCTGGTCGCTGGTCGGTACCATCGTGCTAGCCCGTGCGGCCTATTTCGAGCCGGGATTTTTTGACGGATTCAACCGCGCCGTTACGCTCGCCGGACGCGTGTTGGGGGTCTTCTAGACCCGCGCCACCTTTACGATCGATTTGTCCTTCCAGATGATCCGCTCGAACGCGGTCGCCGCCGGAATCTCGATCTGTCCCGGCACCTTCAATTGCCACAGCGTGCGCTCGATCCGAAGGTCTCGCATGGCCACGACCTTTAGGCGGCCGAGCTTGACCTGATCGGAAGTCGTTACGCTCGAGATGATCGAAACGCCCAACCCGCCGGCGACAGCCTGTTTTATCGCCTCGGTGCTGCCGATCTCCAGCGTCCGTTTTGGCTCGATACCCCGTGAGGCGAGCGCCTGGGCGACCACCTCGCGCGAGCCGGAACCGGGCTCGCGGACGATCAGGACCTCGTCGTTGAGCTCGGTGCTGTCGATGGCGTGCCTGGAAGCAGCAAGGCGGTGCTGCGGGCTCACGACCAGATTCATCGCATCCGTGCGCCAGGCCCGACTGACGAGTTGTTCGTCTTCGATCGGACCCTCCACCAGAGCGATCTCGATCTCATGTGCGATCATGAGGTCGGCGATATCCCTGGTATTGGCAATGACCAGGTGCAGATCGATTCCCGGATACTCCCGGTGAAAGACGCCGAGATATTCGGCAATCATGTAGGTTGCGATCGTCGTGGAAGCACCAACACGGAGCGATCCGCTGTCTAGACTGCGCAGCGACAGCAATTCGTCTTCGGCGGCGCGCTCGGCCGCGAACAACGTCTCCGCATGTCGCGCGAGTGCCCGGCCTTCGCGCGTGGGCCGGACTCCCTTCGGGGTACGGTCGAGCAGTCGACAGCCGACCTGAAGCTCGAAATCCCGCACGCCCTTGGAAATCGCCGGCTGACTGATGTGGAGGGCATCCGCCGCACGCGAAAAGCTTCCCGTTCTGACTACGGTGGCAAACAGGCGCAGCAAATGCAGGTTCAAGGGCATAACTTCTCTCTATCAGGCCAGACCGAAAATATATTATCCAGTTATGTCACGAGGTGAGTAAAATATTCTCCGTTAGGGGGCGTTTTTTGCTACAAGACGAAGGTTCTTCCGCAGCCGGCAATAGACCGGCCACCAGCGCCGGCCGGCTCGTAGCGCTCGTTCCGGGCGTCGTTCTCTGTGTCATTGTCGCTGTAATCTCTTCGGCCCTGGAAATCCTGGAACGGCGTCTGTTCGCGCATCCGTATGTCGAGGCGCTGGTGGTCGCGATCCTGCTCGGCATGGCCGTGCGCAGCTTCTGGACACCGCCCAAGCGCTGGCAGGCCGGGATCGCGTTCAGCGCCAAGCAACTGCTCGAATTTGCGGTGATGCTGCTGGGTGCCTCGATCAGCTTTGCCATGATCGCAGCTTCCGGGGTCGCGCTGCTCGGCGCGATTGCTGCGACCGTCATTGTCACCTTGGGCCTGAGTTTCGGCCTGAGCCGCATGCTCGGCCTGTCGACGCGGCTATCGATCCTGATCGCCTGCGGCAACTCCATCTGCGGCAATTCGGCGATCGCGGCCGTTGCGCCGGTGATCGGGGCTGATGGTGACGAGATCGCGTCCTCGATCTCGTTCACCGCGATCCTTGGCGTGGTAATGGTGCTGGGATTGCCGCTTCTGATCCCGCTTCTGCAGCTGTCGGCGACGCAATACGGCATTCTCGCCGGTCTGACCGTCTACGCCGTCCCGCAAGTGCTTGCCGCGACAGTACCGGCGGGGCTGGTGAGCACGCAGATCGGCACCCTGGTCAAGCTGATGCGCGTCCTGATGCTGGGGCCGCTCGTGGTCGCGCTCGCGCTGTTGGCTCCACGCCTGCAGGGTCGCGTGCGAAGCAAGCCAACGGTCGGCTTCTTTCGGCTCGTACCCTGGTTCATCCTCGGCTTTCTCGCGTTCGCCGCCTTGCGTTCGCTCGACATCATTCCCGCGACCGTGGTCGGCCCTCTGACCGTGATCACAAGCTTCCTTACCGTCGTGTCCATGGCCGCACTCGGGCTCGGGGTGGACGTTCGGGTGCTCGCGAATGTTGGAGGTCGGGTGACGGCGGCCGTCACCTTGTCGCTGTTGTTTTTGCTGGCGATAAGCGTCGGCCTGATTCATCTGTTCGAATAAGGCGCGGTGGCCCCGGCGCCGCGATGCGTCGCTGGGCGCTCGCTGCCTGGTTTATCTGTATCGATATTTCCATTATTTTTCCGGTATCGCCGCAAGGGGCCTTCGACGGCCACAACGAGAACCGTTGAGATGGAAGGCTCGGGTGACGGAAAAAGACCGGCGACGCCCGGGGCCGCCGTTGGTCCGGCAGCCCGGCAGGGCATTCCGGCCGGCGTCTGGGTTCTGGGTTTCGTCTCGATGCTGATGGACATCTCCTCGGAGATGATCCACGCACTGTTGCCGGTCTATATGGTGACGGTGCTCGGTACCTCGACGCTCGCCGTCGGCATCATCGAAGGCATTGCGGAAGCCACGGCGTCGATCACCAAGGTGTTCTCGGGCGCGCTGAGCGACTGGCTCGGCAAGCGCAAAATGCTGGCGGCGCTCGGCTATGGGCTGGCGGCCTTTACCAAGCCGGTCTTCGCCCTGGCGCTTTCGCTCGAATGGCTGATTGCCGCGCGCTTCATCGACCGTGTCGGCAAGGGCATTCGCGGCGCGCCGCGTGACGCGCTCGTCGCCGACATTGCGCCACCGCATCTGCGCGGCGCGAGCTTCGGCCTGCGCCAATCGCTCGACACCATCGGCGCCTTTCTGGGACCGCTTCTCGCCATCGGCCTGATGTGGCTGTTGGCCGATCATTTCCAGGCGGTGTTCTGGATCGCCGCCATCCCGGCGTTCCTGGCCGTTGGCCTGATCCTGGTTGCGGTGAAGGAGCCGGACCGGCCAAAGGAACTGCGCCGGGTTCGCATGCCGCTGCATCGCGATGAACTGCGTCGTCTCGGCGCGTCCTATTGGTGGGTCGTGGCGGTGGCGACAGTCTTTACGCTGGCGCGCTTCAGCGAAGCGTTCCTGATCCTGCGGGCGCAATCGATCGGCCTGCCGCTGGCGCTGGTGCCGATCGTCCTGGTCATCATGAGTTTTGCTTATTTCCTGTCGGCCTATCCGGTCGGCGTGCTGTCCGATCGCGTCAATCGACTGACGTTGCTGGCCATCGGCCTCCTGCTTCTGGTCGTGGCCGACCTCACGCTCGCTTTTGCATCAGGTATCGTCGGGGTCGCAATCGGCGTCGTGTTCTGGGGCCTGCACATGGGCTTCACGCAGGGGTTGCTGGCAACCCTGATCGCAGATGTCGCGCCGGCCGAACTGCGCGGAACTGCCTTCGGCGTGTTCAACCTGATGACCGGCGTCGCACTGCTTGTCGCCAGCCTCGTCGCCGGCGCGCTGTGGGATATCACGGGACCGCAAGGCACGTTCCTGGCGGGCGCCGGCTTTGCCTTGCTGACCTTGGCGGGGCTGTTTGTCATTCGCAGTCGGCTGGAGGTACAGGCCGATACCTGATGCCGTCCGCCGATCTACTTCGTGCCGTAGGCGCGGTCGCCGGCGTCGCCGAGACCCGGCACAATATAGGCGTTGGCGTCGAGCCCCTGGTCGATCGCGGCGAGCCAGATCGGAACATCGGGGTGAATACCGCGCATGCGTTCGACGCCCTCAGGCGCGCCGATCAGGCATACCAGCCGGATGTCGTTGGCGCCGCGCTCCTTCAACCGGTCCACCGCGGCGACAGCGGAATTTGCGGTTGCGAGCACCGGCGAGATCACGATCACCAGCCGCTCGTGCAGGTCGCTCGGCGCCTTGAAGAAATATTCCACCGCAGTGAAGGTTTCCGGTTCGCGGTAAAGGCCGATATGGGCGATGCGCGCGGTCGGCACCAGGTCGAGCATGCCTTCCGCAAAGGTCACGCCGGCACGCAGCACCGGCGCGAACACCAGCTTCTTGCCCGCGATCTGGGGCGACTTCATATGCGCCAACGGCGTTTCGATTTCGATATCCGCCAGCGGGAGGTCGCGGGTGACCTCGTAACAAAGCAGCATCCCGATCTCCTTGAGGAGTTCGCGAAACGACTTGGTCGAAACATCCTTCTGCCGCAGCAGTGTCAGCTTGTGCTGCACCAGCGGGTGGCTAACGATCGTAACGCCGTCCATGTCTGTAACCTCGGATCTAGAAAACCGTGCCGTCGCTGATCACCTTCACCGGAGGCGAGGCGTCGGCGCGGCGCTCGCGCGCCAGCCGCCGGCCCGCAGCCCAGGTGCCGCCTTCGAGAATTTTCGCGAGCGGCATCGAGGTGGCATCGCGTCCGATCCGCTGCCGCACGCCATCGGCGACGCGGTCGAGCAGCGCCACCGTCAGCGCGCGCCATTCGACGACGAGCGGTGACCCCACTTCGTGCTCCTGCTGGGCCGCCTCTGCATCGCGAAACGCGAGCATGTCGGCATCGATGAACAGACCGCCGTTGCGATATTCCGCGAGTCCCGTGAGGCCGTCGATATCGGTGACGTCGATACCGGATCTCTGCAGCGGCTCGATCAGGGAATACGCCAGCCATTGCGAAAGCTTGTGCAGCGGCATCAGCCCGCTGGTTGCATCGGCGGTCGTCAGCGCCGGATGCCGCCAGCAATCGCCGAGCGCGATCCCGCCCAGCGTCAGCCGCGATGGCCAGATCGGTCCGAGTTGCTGCAGCAGTTCAGTCAGGATCGTCGGGGCGGGCAGCTTCCTCCCGTCTGCCAGCATCGCAAGCCGGTCA
>DATCXE010000445.1:0-5792 GCA_036565985.1 Bradyrhizobium sp. | reverse complement strand
GGCGAGCCGGCCGGCATTGTTCGGGTGCAACCCGTCGACATCCTTCGCCGGATCGATGGCGTTGATGACGGTTTCGCTGTGGATCGATTTCGGCAGCGGCAATTGCACGAGAATGCCATGCACGGCGGGATCGCGATTGAGCTTTGCGATCAGCGCCAGCAGATCGTCCTTCGCCACATCGGCGGGCAGTCTGTGCTCGAACGAGGCCATGCCGGCGGCCTGGGTCTGTTTGTGCTTGCTGCGGACATAGACCTCGCTGGCGGGGTCGTTGCCGACCAGAACCACGGCAAGACCCGGCGTCAACTGATGCTTGCGCCTGACCTTTGCCACCTCTTCGGCGACGCGGGCGCGAAGTTCCGACGCAATGACTTTTCCGTCGATGATGCGTGCCGTCATCTCAATCCTTCGTCTTTTCCGGCCTGGCAGATGCCTTTCGCAGCATTTCGCCGAGAACTTTTGGATCGCCGTCGATGGCGACCTGTTTCAGCCGCGACGTGACGCCTGACAAAATCTTCACCCGCGCCTTCGGGACGCCAAGCGCCTTCGCCAGCAATTCGGTCACCGCGCGATTGGCCTCGCCGCCCTCGGCGATGGCGCGAACGCGAACCTTCACGACCGACCGGCCGTTGGCGAGCGTTTCAATCCCGTCGATATCGTCACGGCCGCCGCGCGGCGTCACCCGCAGCGCGACACTGATGCCCTCGGTGGAATAGCGCCAGGGATCCATCCCGTCAGGTCAACTCCCGGCTCCGGCGATCAAATGACGTTGGGATAGATGTAGTAGGCGATCACCCGCTGAATGAACATGATGATCAGGATCAGGATGATCGGCGAGATGTCGAGGCCGCCCAGATTGGGCATGAACCGGCGGATCGGCGCGAGCGCCGGCTCGGTGATCCGGTACAGGAACTCGGCCACGGCCGCGACGAACCCGTTGCGCGTGTTCACGACGTTGAAGGCGATCAGCCATGAAAGGATGGCCGAGGCGATCAGCAGCCAGACATAAAGGTCAAGGACGATGATGACGATATCGAGGACAGCGCGCATGTGGAGAGGGCTCGCAGGTGGGGTAACAGCTAGATATCGGTTCATCCGCCCGCAAACAAGGGAAGTTCCCGGCAAAATCGCGCCAAAATCGGCCGTTTCAAGTTTCTCGCACCGTTCTTGACTTGCCCTTGGGCCGGACTGTAAATGGCGCCGATTGTCGGTCGCTTCGGGTCATCTCGAGGCAGCCGCGACGGGGCCATAGCTCAGCTGGGAGAGCGCGTCGTTCGCAATGACGAGGTCGGCGGTTCGATCCCGCCTGGCTCCACCACGCTTCGCCCTTCGGGTTACGCGTGGCGCAGCCGCGCAAGAGCCCGAAGGGCGAAGCGTGGTGCCCGGCATAGCCCGAAGGGCGACGACGGGCTGGATCCGCAAGCAATCGCCTCCCCCTACTTCCCCGTAAACCGCGGCGGCCGCTTTTCCACGAAGCTCGCCACACCCTCCCGGAAATCGCTCCCCTTCAGCGCGATCTGCATTTCGCGGTTGGCGTCGATGGTGGCTTCCGCGAGCGTCTGGAACGGCACGTCGTAGAGTTGCCGCTTGATCACGGAAATCGCGCTCGGCGAGACGAAATCGGCAAGGTCGCGCGCATAGGCATAGGTCTGCTCGCGCAACTGGTCCGGCGGATAGAGCCGGTTGACCAGCCCGATGCGCAGCGCTTCGTCGCTGTTCACCCGGCGCGCAGACATCAGCAGATCGAGCGCGTTGGCGTGACCGACGATGCGCGGCAGCATCCAGCTGATGCCGTGCTCGGCGATCAGTCCGCGGCGCGCGAACGCTGTCGTGAAGACGGTGTTGTCGGCCGCGAAGCGCAAATCGCAATAGAGCGCGTGGACGAGGCCGATGCCGGCCGTGGCGCCGTTCAGCATGCCGATCACGGGCTTTGGAATCGCCGGGTAATAGGCGTAGCGGGTCTGCCAGTCCGCCCGGCGGTTCATGTCGAACGGCGTGTTTTCACCGCGCCTGACCTCGTTGGGATCGATGCCCTGCAAGGCCTCCATGTCCGCGCCCGCGCAGAACGCGCGACCGGCGCCGGTCAGCACGATGACGCGGACATTGTCGTCGACGCTTGCGGCCTCCATCGCATGGCGCACGTCGCGTTCCATGATCGCCGTCCACGCGTTCATTCGGTCGGGCCGGTTGAGCGTAATGGTCGCGATCTTGTCGCTGACCTCGTAGAGGATATGCTGATAGGTCACCGCGATCTCCCTGTCGTTTCTGTGATTGTTTTTTGCACGCGCGCCCTCCGGCCGCGCCAGATCAGGCGACGACACTATCACATCAGGGAATTTTGAAAGACGTTCGAATGCGCGGACGAAATTCCGCGTGGCGGCTATTCCGCGGCCTGCAGCATGACCTGGCGCGGCGTGCGCGCCAGCCAGCCATGGATGAAATTCTTCAGCCAGGCGCGTTCGGCCAGATCATGCACGGCGCGGCCTTCGAAATGAAGATGGCGTGGATGCGCGCCCGGCTGGTCCATGCGCACGCAGCCGCGCGTGGTCCAGCGATGCATCATCGCGTAGGTCACGTCGGGATGAAACTGGAAGCCGAACGCATGGCCTGACTGGAACGCCTGCACCGGAAAGTCGTCGCCCTCGGCAAGCAGTTCAGCACCACGAGGCAATTGAAAACCCTCGCCATGCCAGTGATAGACACGCTCGGGCCAGTCAGGGCAGAGCGCATGCCCGGCCGCGGTCGGACGAATCGGATAGTAACCGACTTCGACCCGGCCTTGGTGATGCGGGGCGACCTCTGCCCCCAATTGTTTCGCCAGCATCTGCGCGCCGAGGCAGACGCCCAGAAACGGCCGGTTCTCACGCAAGGGAATTTCGATCCAGTCGATCTCGCGGCGGACGAAATCGTCGGGATCGTTTGCGCTCATCGGGCCGCCGAAGATGACGGCGCCGGCGTGCCGATCGAGCGTCTCCGGCAGGGCATCGCCGAAGCGTGGACGCCTGATATCGAGAGGGTGACCCAGCGCACGCAGCGCATTGCCGACGCGGCCCGGTGTCGACGTTTCCTGGTGGAGAACGATCAGGACCGGCAGCAGGGCCGCCGGGCTGGGCGCAATCGATGTCCCGCTGCCCGGAAAGGCCAGGATGTTGCCGCCATTCTTGTTGGACCGGAACGACATCGACGTTGCTCAGGCACCTCGAAGCGAGACCATACCCAAGTGAGTATTAATTTCGGGTGATCTCGCGCACACCCGCATGGCGCTGAATAAGCAAATCGTGGGCCAGATGCGGCCCCCGCCCGCGATCGCGGCGGGAACGACCTCGCGCTAAGGAAAACCGACCGTTTTCTCAGCGCTGGCGGAGTTGCAGCCGGCCGACCGCGCCGAGGACGAATGAGCGAGGGAACAACCGGAGCAGGAACGGCACCATCTTGATGCCAATGCCGGGCATGACTGCCCGCTTGTTAGCCATAAGTCCGCGGTACGCCTGCTGCGCGACGCTGGCCGGCAAGACCTTGAGCACGGCCGAATCAAATCCGGGTCTGAATCCGGCACGCGCCTGAAATTCCGATGGTACCGGACCGGGACAGAGCACCGTTACCCGCACGCCGTGCGGCGCCAGTTCGGCACGCATCGCCTCCGTGAACGACAGCACATAGGCCTTGGTGGCATAGTAGACCGCCATTCCCGGACCCGGCAGGAAGCCCGCAATCGAGCCGACGTTGAGCAGCCCGCCGCGATTGCGGATCAACTGGTCGGAGAAGCGCAGCGTCAGATCGGTCAGCGCGCGGATATTGACGGTGATCATGTCGAGCTGGTCGGCCCGGTCGCGCTGGGCCGCCCTCCCGAACAGGCCAAAGCCCGCATTGTTGACGACATACTCGGCCTCCACGCCGGCCGCGGCCAACGCCTCGGCAATCCGGTCGCCGGCATCGGGCTGGACGAGGTCGCAGGGAATGATGATCGGCGCCTTGCCGCCGGCGGCCGTGATTTCACCCGCCAGCGCTGTCAGGCGATCGGCGCGCCGCGCCACCAGCGCCACGCGATGACCATGGGAAGCGAAAACGCGCGCCAGCTCGGTGCCTATTCCGGCCGACGCGCCGGTAATCAGCGTTACACGCTCGGTCACGATGGAATGCTCTTGATAATCAATTTCAGAAAGCTGTGATAGCGGCCGGACGAGAGCACAGCCACATGGTGTGACGCAAGCCACACGCATGGCATATGGCCATGCACACGCAAGCTCCCCATCGATCGAAACCCTTTGTTTTCAGGCCTGTCGCGCGTTCGCGGTCGATCGCGCGTCACATTAAAGTTTCGTTATCTGGGGCGGCGCGCGATCGATAACGCGTCGCGGGGCACCACTAGGTCGCTCCGGCTGTGGCTTTTGAAGCATTGCCCGAGGAGGCCGCCTGTTGCTCGGCCACGCGATGCTTGAGATCGAGCCGGTCGCGCGACGAAATGCCGAGCAGGTCCGCCGCCCGCCACACCACATTGTCCTCGAACTCGCTGACCTGGCCGTCGGCGTAGACCAGCTCCCACATCATCTCGATGATGCGGAGCCTGCCTTCCTCGTTGACCGAACGCATGATGACGCTGGTGAAATGATAGAGATCGACGGCCTCGCCTTCGGCGCGCGTCGCCGATGCGATCAAATGATCCGCGGTGCCGGGATCGAGATTGAACCGGCTCTCGATCAGGCTGTGCAGTTTGCGCTTCTCGATCGCGCTCGGCTCGCCGTCGAGCGAGACGACATGAACCAGGAGTGCGGTTGCCGCCAGGCGATAGCCGGTATCGTCAAACGACAAATCCGGGTCGGTGCTTGGCGCAACGATGTCGGCAATGAATTGGCGCAGTCCGTCCAGCATGAATTTACCTGCATGAAATCGGGGAAACTGTTGGTCGAGTATATGGGTCGAAAATCTGACAATCGCAATCGACGCTACGCGCTCATGATCGTTTGGCGAGGCGTAACGAGATTAAATCTACGTCACCTCGGATGCGACGGAAACATCCGATGCGGGAATTGAGCAGCTCCCGCAGCCGCCTTGCGGAATGGCAAGCCGGCACCGGCTTGAAGTGCCTCGGCGAAAGCCGCCCGGACTCAAGCCCGGCGACCCGGTTGCTGTTGCGGAAAGTGTCGCTTCCCCATTCAAGCGCCGGACGCGCGTTTCGCCGCAGGGCCAGCGGAAGGATCTCAATTGCAATTCATTCGCATTTGCACTAGAAGCGAACTCATTGTTTCAATGCGAGATTTTCTTGGGAGGACGTCATGACCCCGTTCCGCTTCGCGCTTGGTGCCGCCGTCACGCTAGGCGTTGCTTCGGGAGCGGCGCTTGCCGCGGGCGATCTCTCCCGGCAGGCGCCAATCGAGTTGACGGTGGATCTCGGCGCCCCCGGCAAGCATGAATTCGTGCCGAAGCAGCTTCGGCTTGAAACCGGCAAGCTCTACAAGCTGGTCCTGCGCAACACGAGCAACGATCCGCATTACTTCACCTCGCATGCGTTCTCGCAGATGGTGTTCACGCGCAAGGTGCAGGTGACGCAGCAGCAGAACGGCAAGCCGGTGACGCTCGCGGAGTTCAAGGGCGCGATCCGCGAGGTCGAAGTCTATCCCGGACAATCGGCCGAATGGTGGCTGGTGCCGGTCGCCGCCGGCCGCGCGAGCGATCTGCGCTGCGACATCAAGACCAGCGATGGCAAGACGCATGCGGACCTCGGCATGCTCGGCGAGATCGTTATCGAGTAGCTTGGCCAAATCATTTTCCGTCATGCCCGGCCTTGTGCCGGGCAT
>DATCXE010000441.1:0-2801 GCA_036565985.1 Bradyrhizobium sp. | reverse complement strand
ACCGGTCTGCGCCAATCCGCTGCAGAAGCCGGACAGGCCGCCAATGCCGATGGAAATCGCTGCGTGGTCCTTGCCGCGGTAGCGCCAGCCGGAGAGCAGCAGCAACAGCAGCGCCAACACGAAGACGGAAATGATCCAGCGGGTCGTCACCGGCTCCAGCCGGCTCAGGAACCAGGTTCCAATGGGCACGCCGATCAAGGCGCCGAACACCATGATCGCGGTGGCCCTGCGGTCGGCCTTTCGCCAGGCATTAGGGACCATCGGCGCCGCCGCGACGAAATCGATAATCAGCAGTAACGCCGCGACCAGCCGCGGCTCGGCGATGCTGCTGGCCAGCGGCATGAAGATCAGCGCGGAGCCGAACCCGGAGAAGCCGCGCGCCGTTCCGGAGACGAAGGCGATCGCGCAGACCGCGATTGCCGCGTTGAGGCTGACGTCAGCCGGAATGAAGGCCGAAAGATCCATGTGTAAATACGTGCCGAGAAGGGGCTGAACTGTGGCCACGCCGAAAGTGCACTCCTTCTCCCGCTTGCGGGGGAAGGTTGGGATGGGGGCGTCGCCGCAAGCGACACTGTTTGCGTGGAGAGAGCTTCCCCCACCCGGATCGCATCTCCGATGCGATCCGACCTAAGAGCGAGCTTCGCTCGTCGCGACCCCCGCAAGCGGGAGAGGTTTCAGCGAACCGCGCTGTCAGCGCGGCATCACGCCCGCAACGTGCCGCCGGTCTTCTTCGTCACCTCGGCCACGATCTTCGCCGCCACCGCGTCGATCTCCTGGTCGGTCAGCGTCTTTTCGCGCGGCTGGATCGTCACGGCAATGGCGATCGACTTCTTGTCGGTGTCGATGCCCTTGCCCTCGTAGACGTCGAACACGGTGACATCTGTGATCAGCTTCTTGTCGACGCCTTGCGCCGATCGCACGATATCGCCGGCCTTGACGCCGCGATCGACGATGAAGGCAAAGTCGCGCGAGACCGGCTGGAACGCGGAGAGCTCGAGCAGGGGCTTGGCGCGCGTCGGCTTCTTCTTGGCGTCGGGGATGCGATCGAGGATCACCTCGAATGCGATGATCGGGCCGTCGGCGCCGAGCGCCTCCAGCGTCCGCGGGTGCAACTCGCCGAAGTAGCCCAGCACGTTCTGCGGTCCGATCTGGATCGTGCCGGAGCGGCCCGGATGCAGCCACGGCGCACCGCCCGGCACGACCTGCAGCGCCTGCATCGGCGCGCCGGCGGCAGCCAGCACCGCGAACGCATCGGCCTTGGCGTCAAACGCGTCCGCGATGGCGGAGCCGGACCATTGCCGTCCCAGGCCCTTTGCGGACGCAAAGCCGTGGCGGACGCCTGACGCAGCCACGAACTGGTCCTCGGGCCGGTCACCCCTGAACACTTGTCCGACCTCGAACAATGCGACATCGGCATAGCCGCGATTGACATTGGCCTGCGCCGCGGCGACGAGGCCCGGCAGCAGGCTCGGCCGCATGTCGGAGAGGTCGGAGGCAATCGGGTTGGCGAGCGCGAGCGCGGCCTGTCCGCCGCCGAACAATTCGGCGTGCGGCTTCGAAATGAACGACCACGTCACGGCCTCCACCATGCCGCGCGCCGCCAGTGCGCGCTTGGCGCGGCGGGTCCGGAGCTGGATCGTGGTCAGGACAGGCTTGCGGGCATCGTCGCCGCGTTCGAACGGCGTCATCGGCACCTTGTCGACGCCGACGATGCGCACGATTTCCTCGACGATGTCGGCCTTGCCGTGCACGTCGGTGCGCCATGACGGCACTGCCACCTTCACGACAGGGCCGCTGCCGGCCACCATGAAGCCGAGATGGGTGAGGATGCGTCTTGCTTCAACGAGCGGCACCTCGATCCCGGCAAGGCGCTTGACCTCGCTCAGCGGGAAATCGATCACGCGATCTTCGCCAAAAGCGTTGCCGACGACGACATTCTCCGAAGGCGTGCCGCCGCACATTTCCATGACGAGCCTGGTTGCAAGTTCGAGCCCCGGCACCATGAAGGCCGGATCGACGCCGCGCTCGAAACGATAGCGTGCGTCGGAATTGATGCCGAGCTTGCGGCCGGTCTGCGCGATGTTGATCTCGTTCCACAGCGCCGATTCGATCAGCACGTCCGTGGTGTTCTCGTCGCAGCCGGAAGTTTCGCCCCCCATGATGCCGGCCAGCGATTCGACGCCGTGCTCATCCGAGATCACGCAGATCGAGGGATCGAGCGTGTAGGTGCGGCCGTCGAGCGCCAGCAGGCTCTCGCCGTCTTTGGCGCGGCGCACCGTGAGATTGCCCTTCACCTTCGCCGCGTCGAACACATGCAGCGGGCGGGCGCGGTCGTAGGTCATGAAGTTGGTGATATCGACCAGCGCGTTGATCGGGCGCAGGCCGATCGAGGTCAGGCGCTTCTGCAGCCACTCGGGGGAAGGCCCGTTCTTGACGCCGCGCACCAGCCGCAGCGCGAAGCCCGGGCACAGCGTCGAATCTTCCACCGTGACCTTCACCGGGCAGGGGAATTCGCCCTTGATCGGCTTGATGCCGGGATCAACGAACTTGCCCATGTCGGCGGCGGAGAGATCGCGCGCAATGCCGTGCACGCCGGTGCAATCCTGACGATTGGGCGTCAGGTTGATTTCGAGCACGGGATCGCCGAACCCGGCCCATTCGGCATAGCTTTTGCCAACAGGTGCATCGGCCGGCAATTCCATGATGCCGTCATGGTCGTCGGAAATCTGCAGTTCGGCCGCCGAGCACAGCATACCGCGGCTCTCAACGCCGCGGATGGTGCCAATGCCGAGCGTGATGTT
>DATCXE010000419.1:0-17500 GCA_036565985.1 Bradyrhizobium sp. | reverse complement strand
CAGCCGCTCGGCGACGGCCTGAAGCACCGTCTGGCCGGTGCGGAACGAGCGGCCGAAATCGCCCTGCAGCACATTGCCGAGCCAGCTCAGATAGCGCCACCAGATCGGCTGGTCCAACCCCATGTCAGCCCGCAACGCCGCCACGTTCTCCGGCGTCGCCTGGTCGCCGAGGATGGTGTAGGCAAGATCGCCGGGGAGCAGCGACGCGATCGAGAACGTCAGCAGCGAGACCGCAATCAGCACCGGCACCAGATACAGGAGCCGGCGCGCAACGAAGAGCGCCATGGGCGGCTATTCCTTCCAGGCGCGCGATACGTCGATCACCCCGCTGTACATCTTGGGGAAGCCTTTCACCTTCGCGCTGGAAATCGCGTAGTAGGTGTTCTGGAAGGTCCAGAACCAGATCGCCTCCTTGTTGATCAGCCGGCTGATCGCGCAATAATCGTCGATGCGCTGGGCTGTGTCTGCCGTGGTTCGCGCGTGATCGAGCAGCCTGTCGAGTTCCGGATTGGAGTAGTTGGCGAGCGCCACCGGGCTTCCGGTCTTGAAGTTGGCATACATCTGGATATCGGGATCGGCGGAATCGACGATGCGCCAGGGTGTCAACTGGAACTGGCGCATGAAGGCACGCGGCGGGATCGTGGCCTGATCGACCTGCTCGATCTCCATGTTGGCGCCGGCCCGTTTCCACAACTGCTGCAGCACCTGACCCACGGTGCGCCCACGCGGCGTCGCCGTGACGAGCATCTTGAACTCGACCGGCTTGCCGTAGTCCTTGATCAACGCTTTGGCCTTCTCAAGGTCTTCGGGAAGCGCACCGTCGTCCTTACATTTGACCCAGGAGCCGTCGCCATAGGGATTGCTGGCCGGGCGAGACAGACCGTTGGTGATCGCCTGCGACATCTTCTTGCGGTCAAGCGCCATTACCAGCGCCTGGCGCACGCGCACGTCGTCGAACGGCGGCGTCTTGGTGTTCATGGCGTAAACCTGAGCACCCGATCCGGCATAGGTGTGCACGGTCAGCTTGGGGTCCTTTTGCGCCTTCATGATGTTGTCGGCGGAAAATTCATCATCCCAGACCAGATCGACCTCGCCCGATTGCAGGCTGGCGAAGCGCGATTGCGCGTCGGGCAGCGGCTTCAGGGTGATGCGGTCGAAATGGACCTTGTCCTTGTCCCAGTAGTCCGGATTCTTCTCCAGGATCATGCGATCGCCAGCGGTCCAGGACTTCAGAACGAAGGGACCGGTGCCGACGGGATTGCGGTTGTACTCGTCGCCCTTGGCCTTCCAGGCCGTCGGAGAGTGAACCGCACCGTTCTGGTTGGCGTAAGAAATCGTTAGGGCGGGGAAGTTCACCGAGGGGTCGTTGAGGTTGTAGACCACCGTCAATTCGTCGGGAGCCTGAACGTTATTGATGCCGGCGATATAGAACGCGCAACGGCACTTGTTCGCAGGATCCTTCTGGCGATCGAAATTGGCCTTCACTGCCTCGGCATTGAATGGCGTGCCGTCGTGGAATTTGACGCCGGGGCGCAGCTTGAAGGTCCAGGTCTTGAAGTCCTCCGAACTGGTCCAGGACACTGCGAGCTTGGGCTGCGGCTTGCCGTTGGCGTCGAGCGTGGTGAGCGTATCAAAGATTGCGGATGAAGCGGTCAGTGCCGCCGTGTCGTACACGCCGACCTTCAGCGGATCGAAACCTGGAATATCGAGTTCGAGGCCGACGGTGATGCTGCCGCCTGCTTTCTGCGCGTTGGCGGGCATAGCCGACAAGGCCACACCAAATCCCGCCACAAGAAATATTCGCGCAAGCGCGCTCGAACGGATCGCCGCTTTCATTAATGTTCCCTCCGATGTGTCGTGCGTCCGGCATTCCGGATCGTCGATGGCCAGCCCGCAAGATGTCCGGAAACGCCGTCGCGGGCAAGGCCGTTCGCAAGCGGCGGATGAAAAGCCGCAGGATTAACACTTTAACGTCTGGATGGCCGTCAGCCGCGTGCCGTTGCCTGCGCCTTGCCAAAGGAAGCGATTTCGTCCTCCGACAGTCCGGTTTCCTTCAGGTAGGCACGCGTGTGCTCGCCGAGCGTCGACATCCGCTGCGCCGCCGACACCCTGGCGCCCGACATCCGGAACGGCAGGTTGAGCACCTTGAAGCTGCCGCCGCCGTCTTCGACCTCAGCCATCGCACCACGATGGGCGATCTGCGGATCGCGCAGCGCTTCGGCCACGGTGCGGTAGGCCGACGAGGGAACGCCGTGCTCGTTGAGCGCCGCAAGGCATTGCTCAGTGGTCACCGCGCGTGACCATGCCTCCACGCCTTCCATCAGGCCGGCCCAGTTTTCGCGGCGATCGGCATATCTCGCAAACCGCGGGTCGCTCACCCACTCGGGATGACCGATGACCTTCATCAGGCTCTGGAAGGTCTTCTCGCTGGCGATCGCGACCATCACATAGCCGTCGGTCGTTTCGATCGGACCGAACATCGGCCGCTGCGTCGGCTTCACCTCGAACTGCGACCATTGCAGTTCGTTCAAGGTCAGGCTCAGCATCGATTCCAGCATCGAGACGTCGATATGCTGGCCCTGGCCCGTTGTGGCGCGCTGATAGAGCGCCGCCGAAATGGCGCCGAACGCGTAGACGCCGGTGAGCACATCGGCGTGGTAGATGCCGCAATAGTCCGGCCGGCTTCGTCCGGGCTGATAGGCCAGATGCGCCATCTCATAGCCGGAGGCGGCATGGATCACCGGCGCGTAGGCCGGCAGCTCCGCCGAGGGTCCGGTCTGGCCGTATCCGGAGATCGAACAATAGATCAGTTTCGGGTTCAGCTCTTGCAGCGAGGCGTAGTCGAGCTTCAACCGCCGCATCACGCCGGGGCGGAAATTCTCAACCAGCACATCAGCCGTTGCCACGAGCCGGCGAACGGCCTCGGCACCCTTTGGGGACTTCAAATCCAGAACCAGGCTGTTCTTGCCGACGTTGAGCTGACCGAAGGCGGTTGAGCAATTATTCCGCACGGGCGGACGGGTCCGCATCGTCTCGCCTTCCTCGGTCTCGATCTTGATGACTTCCGCCCCCATGTCGGCGAGCATCCGTGTGCAATGCGGCCCGGCAATCGTGGTCGAAAAATCGAGGACGCGCAGGCCCGCGAAGCTGCCTGTCAAATTCCTCTCATCGCTACCGGCTATGGTCATCTCTCTCAAAACTCCTTCGGCCTTTCGGCTTCGTTTTCACAGTACGGCGCGACCCTAAAGGGAGCCGCCACCACGGGAAAGGCTCACGCGTGGGAACTGTTTGTGAGGGGCCGGAAATATCGCCGGACAAACTGGACCCTTTCTTGCATCAGACCTTTTCAAGGCTGGTCGAGGGCATTTCTTTGAAGGTCCTGTTCGTCACCACGGAGATCGACGACTTCGTTCGAGTGGGCGGTCTCGCCGCCGTTTCCGCCGCCCTGCCCCGGGCACTTCGTCCGTGGGTCGATGTCCGCATCATGCTGCCGGGCTACCGGGACGTCGTCGAGCAGCTCTCTCATATTGAAATCGTTGGAAAATGTGCCGCCTTGGCGGAAATGCCGGCCTGCTCATTGGGCCGCGCCTCGACCCGCGATGGCCTGCCGGTTTACGTCCTGCTTTGCCCGCATTTGTACGAGCGACCGGGCAATCCCTATGGCGACGAATCCGGCCGCGACTGGCCGGACAATGACGTTCGTTTCGGACGTTTCGCATCCGCCGCCGCCGAACTTGCCATGGGCACGCTGGACAAGAATTGGGCAGCGGACCTCGTTCACGCCAATGATTGGCAGGCCGCGCTGACACCAGCCTATCTGGCTTGGAAGGGTGCGAAGGTCCCATCGATCCTGACCATCCACAACCTCGCCTATCAGGGGCTGTTTCCGCGCGACTCGCTGCGGCGGATCGGGGCGCCCGAGAGCTCCTTTCACATCGATGGGCTCGAATTCTACGACAAGCTCTCGTTCCTCAAGGGCGGCATCGTCTACGCCTCGCACTTGACTACCGTCAGCGCGACCTATGCCAGGGAGATCACGACGCGCGAACTGGGCTGCGGGCTCGAAGGCCTGCTCCGGCTGCGCTCGGATGCCGCGCAACTGACCGGCATTCTCAACGGCATCGACGAAAGCTGGGATCCCCGCGCCTGCGCGCAACTGGCGCAGCCGTTCGGCGCCGGCGACTGGGAGGGCAAGCAGGCCAACGCCGATTACGTCCGCAAGCAGTTTGGCCTGGCGCTGTCGCGCGGCCCGATTTTCGGCCTGGTTGCGCGCCTCGTTCACCAGAAAGGCGTCGATCTCGTGCTGTCCGCCGCCGACGAGATCATCGCGGCCGGCGGGCAGATCGTGGTGACCGGCAGCGGCGAGCCGCAGATCGAGCAGGCGCTGGTCGATGCGCATCGCCGCAGGCCGGATGCGATCGGGGTCACGATCGGCTTCAACGACGGACAGGCACGGCGAATTTTCGCCGCCAGCGACTTTACGCTGATGCCATCGCGGTTCGAACCGTGCGGGCTGAGCCAGATGTATGCGCAGCGCTTTGGATCGCTGCCGATCGGTCACCAGACCGGTGGACTGGCGGAGACCATCAAGGACGGCGAAACCGGATTTCTGTTCGCACAACCCTCCGCCGAGTCATTTCTCGGCGGTGTCAGGCGCGCGTTCGAGGCCTTCGGCGCCAAGGACCGCCTCGACGCGATGCGGCGCAGCGCGATGGCGCGATCCTTTAGCTGGGATCTTTCGGCCGCTTGTTACACCGCGCTCTATCGCAAGGCGGTCGCGCCCTCCATCAGCGCGTGATTTCAACTCACATCAAGCCGTTCGCCGCGTCTCCGGCATGAACAACCAGATCACCGTCAGACCGAGGGCTGCGATCGAAGCCAGCCCGACGAAAGCTATGCTGCTGCCAAAGGTGTCGCTGATATAGCCGGCTAGAACTGTGCTGAGCGACGCGCCGATGCCGGTCGCGGTGCCGATGACGCCTTGCGCCAGGTTGAAGTGGCCGCTTCCGTAGGCGACATCGGCCACGATCAGCGGCACCATGACGCTCAGCACGGCCGCGGTAATGCCGTCGAACACCTGCACCGCGACCAGAATAAAGGGATCCTTCACGACCGCAAACAGCAGGCCGCGGATGGCCAGCGCGCCGAACGCCAGCAGCAGCAGCGGCCGCCTTCCCCATGCCTGCGCCTTGCGCCCGACCGAGGGCGAAGTCAACGCCACGATGGCTTGCGGCACAATGATGCAGGCAGCAATCAGCACCGTCGCCCATTGACTCGACCGCGTCGTGACGACACCCGCCATCAACGGCAGCATGGCGGCGTTCGCAAGCTGAAACAGCAACACGCCGCCGGCGAAGATCAATAGCGGGCGCTGGCGCAGAAGACGGAAAACGCTGGTGGCCTTGGCATCGGGAACCTCCCGCACCACCTCGCCGTGACACTGCGCCACGTCGATCTCCTGCCCGCGAATCCGCGCGAGCGCCATCAGGGTCGGAATGGCGAGAAGGGCGGTGACAAAGAATACCGATTGGTTCGACAATAGATACCCCGTCGCGCCCATCAGCGCCGCAGCGGACCCATTGCCGAGTGACGCAAAGCGGGCATTCCGACCGAGCCGTTCCCCGATCGCCAGCGGCCCAACCAGGCCAAGGCTGATCGCGGCAATCGCTGGACCCAGAACGCAACTCGCCAGCGCATGCAGCGTCGCAGCCGCGGTCACCACCGGAAAGATCGGCCACAACGCATAGGCCAACGCGCTGCAGCCGATGGTCGCGACGGCGAGCCCCGCCACCAGCCGCTCGGAACGCGCCGCATCGACGATGGCTCCGCCCGGTATCTGTCCAAGCAGGCCGACGATCCCGCCGATCGAGAGCACGAAACCGATCTCGATCTGCGTCCATTTCTGCGTGGTCAGATAGACCGCCACGAAGGGACCGAAGCCGGTCTGCACGTCGGCGAGAAAGAAAATGAACCAGTCGAGTCCGCGCTGGCTTTCGCGCGACGGCTGCGGCTGCTGATTTGGCGCCGGCGGCAGCGGCACGATAGTGCCGGCGCCCGATCGCACGGCGCGAGCGGCGTCAATCCGATCGTAGGATTGGGATGGGCGCGCGACCAGACCGCTTCTCCTTCAGTGATCGAAATCCCACGGCTGCAGACGGCCGGCAGCACCAAGCACGATGACAGGTGCGTCCTCCTTGTATTCGGGCGCCGCCGCTACCTGCGCCTTGGTAAGTTCGAGCGTGATGCTGTCGCGCTTGCTGGCAACGCCTCCAAAGCGCATGGCGCTCCAGTCGACCACGATCTTCCGACTGCCCACGCCGAGAAAGCCGCCGAAATCGATCACGGCGGCGCGCACGGCGCCCTCGCGGTCCACGATCACATCGACAATGCGTCCCATGTCCTCATTCGCCGCGCTGCGGACCTCGCGGCCAAGAATGCCGTGGGCATCTCTTGCGCCGATCACGGTGACCGAAGGTGGCGGTGACGGCTCCTTCGCGGGATCCGGCGTGGTGCGCGCGCCCTGTGTCGTTCCGGCATTCTGCGCGACAGAGACCGCCGGCCCGGCGGCAAGGCCGGCCATCAAAACCATAACGAGAATACCAATGCGCATGGGCCTCTCCCGACTTCTAGATGCATGAGCCGCAGATGGCTCCTAATGCGTCAGCACGATCGACACCTGGATCTGACCGCGCGTTCGCAGCACCTCGAGCGACACTTCTTCGCCGTGGCGGCGAACCCGTAAGTCAACGCTGGAAGGCCCGAGCTGCAGGTCGCGCAGCGTCACCTCATTGATGAACTCCGGCAGGCGCGGATCGCGAAGCCGGATCTCGCCGCGCGCGGCGTCGAATTCGAGACCGAGCGCCGCCTCCAGCAGCGTAAAAGCCGTCGCGCTCGCCCATGCCTGCGGCGCGCAGGCGACGGGATAAAGCACCGGCCCGCGTCGCCGTTCGCGGCGAAATCCGCAGAACAATTCCGGCAGCCGCCGCAGGTCCATGTAGCTCGCGGCGTCGAACAGGCCCTTGAACAGATGCGCCACCGAGCGCTTCAGCCCGTAGCGCGCCAGGCCAAGCGCGATCAGCGCGTTGTCATGCGGCCAGATCGATCCGTCGTGATAGGACATCGGGTTGTACCTGACTTCGCCGAACGCAACGGTGCGGATGCCCCATCCCGAAAAGAATTTCGGGCTCATCAGATCGGCCGCGACGCGCCGGGCACGATCTGTTCCCACAATACCAGTGAACATAAGCTGCCCCGCATTCGATGTTCGCACCTTGCACGGCTGCTTGTCGCCGTCGAGCGCCAGCGCATAAGTGCCGAGTTCCTCGCACCAGAACGCTTCCTCGAAGCGCTCGGCGAGGCGCTGCGCGTCGGATTCGAGTTTTGCGGCGCGGTCGTTCAATCCCAGGCGCCGGGCGCCGCGCGCCGCGAGGCGCTTGCCGGCGAATACATATCCCTGGACTTCCGCGAGCGCGATGTATCCTTCCGCCAGTCTCCCGTCGGCATGGAAGATGGCGTCGAACGAATCCTTCCAGCCCTGATTGGCGAGCCCCTGCTCCGTGGCACGCTGGTATTCGACGAAGCCGTCCTTGTCGGGATCACCGGGACCGTCGATCCATTGCAGCGCCGCCTCTATCGCGGGCCACAGTTCGGACAGCGTCGCCTCGTCACCGGTGCGTTCGACATAGAGGCCGGCCAGCAGCACGAACAGCGGCGTCGAATCGACGCTGCCGTAATATTGCGCGAACGGCACTTCGCGCAGCGCCGCCATCTCGCCGCCGCGCATCTCGTGCAGGATCTTGCCGGGTTCGGCATCGGCGCGCGGATCGACCGTTTTGGCCTGAAAGAATGCGAGCCGTCGCAATACGCCCTGGGCAATGCGCGGATCGACCCACAGCATCTGCATCGCGGTGATCAATCCATCGCGGCCGAACGTGGTCGAATACCAGGGAATGCCCGCATAGGGATATCTGCCCTGTGGCGTTTCCGTCGTCAGCATGTTGAGGTCGGCCATCGCCTGGCACAGCACCTCGTTGAAGATATCGTTCGACGTCTCGATGCTCGCCGCGCCGGCCGTGGATCGGCGCATCTCGCGGCGGTGTGCCAGCA
Organism: Bradyrhizobium sp.; assembly: GCA_036565985.1. Classification (GTDB taxonomy): domain Bacteria; phylum Pseudomonadota; class Alphaproteobacteria; order Rhizobiales; family Xanthobacteraceae; genus Bradyrhizobium. The sequence goes on along the minus strand of DATCXE010000419.1, from coordinate 9,394 downwards.
GGCCCCGAAAAAACGGCACGGGCTTCTGCATGATCGGCTTGTTGCAGGACGCCGCAACGAAGAGCGACGTCACCTGCCCTGGCGCCAGTTCGAAATGATAGGTCGCCGAATTGACGGCGAGCCGCGTCGGCCGCGGATCGAAATGCAGGGCGGTGATGCGGCTCTGGCCGTCAAGACCCCTATATTCGAGCACGACCTCGGAGGGACCGAGCAACCGGCTGGCGCCGATGCCGCGGCGGGGACGGCGCTCGCCGCGCACCTCGAACAGGTCGGCGAAATCGTTGTCGAAAAGCAGTGTCAGATCGAAACTGGCCGGCCGGTCGCCGTGATTCTGCAGGGCTATCCGCTGGTAGGCGGTGCCGCGCCACAGGAAGATCGAGCGGATGATGTGCAGCGTGTCCTTCTGCAGCACCAGCCTGTCGTTGCGATACACGTCGGAATTGGTGAGATCGACGGTCAGCGCCGAATTGTCATCGCGCAGGTTGGAGCCGAGCAAGAGCGGCTGGACGTCGTCGAGCATCATTTCCAGCCGGGCGAGATAGCGCGTGTCGCTGTTGAACAGACCGTCGGGTCCGCCCGCCGACGCGCCGATATCGCCGTGGCTATCGAGCACGATAAAGGTATCGTCGTGCTTGAGCGAGCGGCGCAACCGCGTCGCCGGCCCCGTCATCGGGATGTAGAACGGCGACTCGGATATCTGCTCGGCAGTTTCAATGGCGATCAGTTGGGTGACTTCCGTCATCAGGACCTCGAGCAATTTTCTCGCGTTGCGATCGACGCGCCGGGACGCAAGACACTAATGCCGCAGATCAGGCCGCATGCGTGGCCAGGCGGCCCATTTCGCGCGCTACCAGTTCGCGGTAGGGCCCCTTCCCCTGCACGAGGATATCGGGCGGCCCATCCTCGATGATCCGGCCGCCCTGCAGCATCACCACGCGATCGAAATTGCGCAGTGTCGCAAGACGGTGGGCAATCGCAATCACGGTACGCCTGCGCATCAGGCGCGACAATGCCTCGCGGATCGCCTCTTCGGACTCGCTGTCGAGCGCGGCCGTTGCCTCATCCAGCAACAGGATCGGGGCATCTTTCAGGAAGGCTCGCGCAATCGCGATCCGCTGCCGCTGTCCGCCCGAAACCTTTATCCCGCGGTCGCCGACGATGGTCGCCATGCCTTCCGGAAGATTTTCGATGAAGTCGCACCTCGCCGCGATCGCCGCGCGCAGCACCTCGTCATCGGTCGCGTTCGGCCGTCCATATCGGATATTTTCCATGATCGAGCGGTGAAACAGCGAAATATCCTGTGGCACCACCGAAATCGCCTCGCGCAGGCTTTGCTGCGTCACCCGTGAAATGTCCTGGCCGTCGATCATGATGCTGCCGCGCTGGACGTCGTAAAACCGCTGCAACAGCGTGAACAGGCTGGATTTTCCGCCGCCGGATTGGCCGACCAGTCCTACCCGTTGCCCGGCCTTGATGCGAAGGCTGAACTTGTCGAACACCTGGACGCCGCCGGGATAATGGAACGCGACGTTGTTGAAGGCGACAGCAGCCCCGCTCCGGACCAGCGGTTCTGCCTCGGGATGGTCCTTCAATTCGTGCGGCAGCAACAGCGTCGCAATCGCTTCCGTCATCCGCGCTACATGTTGGGTGACATCGACCAGCGCTACCGCAAGATCGCGCGTGGCGCTCAGGATCGAAAGCCCCAGCGTACAGACCAGCACCACGTCGCCGGTCGTTGCCGCGCCCCTTTGCCAGAGCGCAATGACCCAGGCCAACAGCGCGATCGTCAGCAGGACCGTCACGACCGCGTGGGTGATCCGCAGCTTTTCGAGGTAGCGAAGACTGCGTCCGCGCGCGTTGAGTTCCCTCTGGACGGTCGCATCGAAGCGGTCGTGCTCATGACTGAGGCCGCAGAACGCCCGCACCAGCGGCATGTTGTTGATGACATCGACCATTTCGCCGTCGACCGCGGCGGCCTTATCGGCGAAGTCGTCGTGCAGCGGTCGGCCTGCGGCGGCCATGTGGAACATTCCCACCACCATGACACCAGCAATTAGGAGCAGCCCCGCCGACATCGTCACGCTGACGGTTCCGATCAGGAGTATGGCCGAAATGGTGGCAATGCACGGCGGCAATACGTTCCAAACGAACATGTTCTCGACCGTAAACACCGCGTTGGAGGTGGCGGTGATGCGGCTGGTCAGCATTCCAGGCAGCCGATCGGAAAAATAGCTGGGTGCGTGACCGGTCAAGTGACGAAAGATGTCGCGGCGGAGATCGCCGGTGACGCCGACGAAGGTGAAACTCGCGGTCCAGCTTGCAACGCGCCATAGCAAATTGTCTGCCGCGATCAGCGACATGAGCAATGCGAATGCCAGCCATACGCCACCGGCGTGCGACTGACCGGCCGTCAGGCTGTCGACCAGGTTCTTCACCCCGTATTGCGTGCCCACTGAGCAGGCAACGGCCGCCACGACGGCCACCAAAATGACGGCATGTGCTGCGCGCCGCTGGCGCAGATAGCGCAGCACAAACGAAAATGGCCGGCGCGCATATCCAGAAAGATGATCCATGACGTCTGCAAACCTGCTGAGAGTGAACGGGAATCCTCAGTGCGCGCTGCGCACGATTACGTGAAGAACGCTGCTTCCGGTTCGAGCCGAGTGGCCATCTCCCCGCAACAATTCTGCAGCATCAGGACAGTTGGAAACTTCGTTGTGTCAGATGGCATCAGCAAGACAACCGTGTGGAGGAAGCAAGGTGCGCTGATCGAAGGAACTTCAAAGATGCGGGAACGTTCCCGCATGGCACGCCGGCTGCAACGGCCTGACGAAATTGTTCACCTATATTCCAGACAGGAGACGTAATGATGCGCATCGCGCAGGTTGCCCCGCTGACGGAGGCTGTCCCCCCCAAACTGTACGGCGGCACCGAACGGGTCGTGCACTGGCTGACCGAAGAACTGGTTTCGTTGGGACACGACGTGACCCTATTTGCCAGCGGCGATTCACACACCTCGGCGAAACTCGATGCAACGTGGCCAAAGGCGTTGCGCCTCGACGGCTCCGTGCGGGATCCCAACGCCCTGCACATGGTGATGTTGGAGCGCGTGCGGCAGAAATGCGACGACGAAGAGTTCGATTTTCTGCACTTTCATCTCGACTACTATCCGTTCTCACTATTCTACCGGCAGCCGACGCCATTCCTGACTACCCTGCATGGCAGGCTTGACCTGCCGGAGCACCAGCCGGTGTTCAGCACCACCTTCTCCAAGGTTCCGGTGGTATCGATATCAGATGCACAGCGGCGACCGGTCCCGAAGGCGAACTGGGCAGGCACCATTCATCACGGATTGCCCGAGAACTTGCTTACGCCGCAGCCGGTGAAGCCGTCATACCTTGCCGTGCTTGGACGGATCGCACCGGAAAAGGGAATCGATAGCGCCATCCGGATTGCCAATCGATGCGGCATTCCGCTGAAGATCGCGGCAAAGGTCGATCGCGCCGACCAGGAGTATTACGACGAGCTGATTTCACCGCTCATCAAGGCCAGTCCGCTGGTCGAATTCATCGGCGAGATCTCAGACCGGGAGAAACCTGAGTTCCTCAGCGGCGCGATCGGCCTGCTGGTTCCAATCGACTGGCCGGAGCCGTTCGGCCTCGTCATGATCGAAGCCATGGCCTGCGGTACGCCGGTCCTCGCTTACAATAGAGGGTCGGTCCCGGAGATCATCGACGTCGGCCTCACCGGGTTCGTGGTGGAGGACGAAACCAGCGCTGTCTCCGTGGTCGATCGCCTCTCGGCGCTGGACCGTGCAGCCATCCGAAAGCAGTTCGAGGCCCGCTTCACCGCACGCCGCATGGCGCTCGATTATCTTGCCGTGTATCGCAGCCTGATGGAGAAGGCGGAGCCGCGCATCAAGCTCGTGAGCAGCGCGGAGTAATCTTCCGTGGCTTCGTCGTCATTGCGAGGAGCGAAGCGACGAAGCAATCCACATCTCCGCAAGCGGTGAAAATGGATTGCTTCGCTGCGCTCGCGATGACGGACGTCAGGAGACGACGGTCCGTTTCGGCTCGACGATCTCGAACATCCGTGGAAACTCGTCCATCAGCATCATCAGTTCGCCAAGCCGCATCGGATCGCCCGACACCTTGACCTTCCCGGCGCCGACGGCTTCCGGAAACGTCGTCAGCTTGGCGATCACTTCGTCCAGCACGCCGCGCGCCAGCGTGAAGCCGGCATCGGCATTTTCCGCCTGCGCGCCGGCCGCATAGGTCAGCGCACAATTCTCCAGATTGAGAACGAACGTTTCCCCGGTGTCGGTGAAACTCCAGTTCAACACGATGCGTTTGCCTTCGGCCTTGGGGCCATTGAGGCGTACGCCGAGCACGTCCCATAGCTGCTCGGTGCGGAGCGCCGCCAACGTTTCGCGCGGCATCGCCGAGCGCGGCGGCGCCTTCGGCATGCCCTGCCGAAGTTCCTGCGCGCCGAACAGGTAGGCGTTGCGCCATGTCGAGCTCTCCGACGCGTAGCCGAGTTGCTCGAACGTATCAGCCAGCATCGCGCGGGCAGCCTGGTTGTCGGGTTCGGCGAACACCAGATGACTGACGGCCTGCGCGACGAAACGAAACTCGCCCTTGGCAAAGTCCTTTGCGGCGCGCGTCAGAATCGCGTCCGCGCCACCCATGTACTCGACATACTTCTTGCCTGATTCCACCGGCGGCAGCGGATCGAGGTTGACCGGATTGGCGTCGTACCAGCCGAGATACTTCTGATAGATCGCCTTCACGTTGTGCCGGATGTGTCCGTAATAGCCGCGGCCGTGCCAGGCGCTCTCGAGGCTCGCCGGCAAGCGGATCGCTTCCGCGATTTCGGTTGCGGTGAGCCCGTGGTTCATCAGGCGGATGGTCTGGTCATGCGCGAACTTATAGAGGTCGCGCTGCTGCCGGATCATGGTGTCGATCCTCTCATGGCCCCAGACCGGCCAATGGTGCTGGCCGCACATCGCATCGGCCTTGCCGCCCCACATTTGTAACGCCTCGCCGAGATATTTTGACCACGCCAGCGCGTCGCGGACATCGGCGCCGCGGAACGGCAGCAGATTGTGGAAATTGTGCGTGCAGTTTTCCGCGAGGTTCAGAAGCTTGTAACGCGGAATGAAGAAGTGCATCTCGGCCGGCGCTTCGCTGTTCGGCGCCATCTGGAATTCGAATTCGACCCCGTCGATCACGCGCTTGTCGCCGGTTGCCATGATCAGGTCGGTCGGGCGCAGCAGCGCGACCGCGCCCGCCGCCATGGTCTTGCCCAGCCCGCAATCGACCTGCCCGCGTACGCCCTTCGCGAGGAACGGCCCGAACTGATATTGCGCGCGCCGCAGCATCGCTGGCCCTGCAATGATGTTCTCCGATACCGCGTGCTCCATGAACAGATTTGGCGCGATGATCGGGACGCCACCGCTGGCGAGGGTTTCGTCGTCGAGCACGCCCCGCGCGCCGCCCCAATGGTCGGTATGGGTGTGGGTGAAGATGACGGCGGCGACCGGCCGCTTGCCGCGGTGCTGGAAGTAAAGCTCCATCGCGGCCCGCGCGCCCTCGATCGAGGTCAGCGTGTCCACCACGATCACGCCGCTGTCGCCCTCGATCAGCGTCATGTTGGCGATGTCGAGCCCACGCACCTGATAGACGCCGGGCACCACCTCGAACAGACCATGATGCATGTTGAGCCGCGACTGCCGCCACAGGCTGGGATCGACCGTTGCGGGAGCTTCTTCTGCGGACAGGAAGCCGTAGGGCTCGAGACTCCAGATCACCCTGCCCTGTGGCGAGGCGATCTTCGCATTCTCCACCGTGCCGAGAAAGCCGCGCGCGGCGTCGTCGAAATCGCGCGTATCGGAAAACGGCAACGCCTTGAGCGTCGCCGCATGCTGCGCAATGACAGGCGCAGAGGCATCCTTCGGAGCTTCCCTCGGCGTTTCAATCGTGGCTGCCTGGCTCATTGTTGTACTCCCTTGCGCAACGGAAAACTGAAGCTCGAAGCCCGAGCAACGTCAGCGAAACTGCAGCCCCTCGAACTGGCCGCTGCTCCGCCATGTGTCGATGTATTTGAAGTAGGCCATCGGGCCGGCGGGATGGCCGACATTGAGCTTGGCCGCCGGTCCGGGCTCGCGTCCTTCGTTGTTGTAGTAGCCCGGCGTGCAGTCAGGCGAGCCGATCATCCGGCCGGCACCGGTCAGCAGCAGTTCGACCCAGCGATCCTCGGCCTCCCTGGTGACCTCGATCTCCTTGAAGCCGTGTGCCTGCGCGTGCCGGACCATCAGCGCGATCGTCCGCGCGGCCTCGGTCAGATTGTGCGGCACGTTGGAGATGAGGTTGGCGCCCTGCGTCGGCTGCACGAAAAACGCGTTCGGGAAACCATGGACGTGGATGCCATGCTTGGTTCGCATGCCGGCGCCCCAATGGTCCGACAGCTTGACACCGCCGCGTCCGGTCAGATCGAAGCCGGCCCGCCGTTTGTACTCGGTGCCGACTTCAAATCCCGACGCATAGATGATGCAGTCGAGCTTGTATTCCCTGCCCGCGACGACGACGCCGTTTTCAGTGATCAGTTCAACGCCCTTGCCGTCGGTATCGACCAGATGCGTGCCGGGTGTGTTGAAGGCCTGCAGGTAGGCGTCATGAAAGCACGGGCGCTTGCAGAGCTGACGATACCACGCCTTCAGCCTGGCGGCGGTCTCGCGATCGTCAACGACCGTATCGACGCGTGCGCGGATTTCTTCCATCTTCTCGAAATCGGAGTCCTCAAACGCCGCCAGCATATTCGCAGGGGTCCGTTGCTCGCGGGGCAGGTCCAGGACCTTGGCGCGAATTCGCCGCGACAGATCAGTCCAGCCGTCCTGCACCAGATCTTCTTCCGCGCTGCCGCCGGCCTGGTTCGCGGTAAAGTTCTCAAGCCAGCGCTGTTGCCAGCCTGATGTCGCGATCCCTGAAAACCATTCGGGATCGATCGGCGCGTTGGCCCTGATGTCGACAGACGACGGCGTGCGCTGGAAGACGTAGAGTTCCCTGCACGCGCGGGCGAGATGCGGCACACACTGCACGGATGTGGCGCCGGTGCCGATGATGCCGACACGCTTATCGGCGAGCTTCTCCATCAGCGCGCCCCGGGGATCGCCGCCGGTGTAGTCGTAATCCCAGCGGCTGGTGTGGAACGAGTGTCCCTTGAACGACTCGATGCCCTCGATGCCCGGCAGCTTGGGCACATGCAGCGGCCCGGTCCCCATGCCGACGAACTGCGCGGTGAAGGCATCACCGCGGTTAGTACGGATGGTCCAGCGCGATTTCGACTCGTCCCAATCGAGACTCACGACCTCGGTGTGAAACAACGCGTTGGCGTAGAGGCCGTATTGTTTTCCGATACGCTGGCAGTGCGCGAGGATTTCCGGCGCATGCGCGTATTTTTCCGACGGCATGTGGCCGGTCTCTTCGAGCAGCGGCATATAGACCAGCGAGGCCGTATCGCATTGCGCGCCGGGATATCTGTTCCAGTACCAGGTACCGCCGAAGTCGCCGCCCTTCTCGATAATGCGGACATCCCCGACGCCAGCTTCGGATAGGCGCGCGGCAGTGGCGAGCCCGGCGAAGCCGCCGCCGATGAAGGCGAAGGTGACGTGATCGGTCTTCGGAGGACGCGCGGTGACAGGGGTATAGGGATCATCGAGATAGTGCGCGAGTTGCCCCGCGACCCGCAGATACTGGTCGTTGCCATCGGCACGCAGCCGCTTGTTGCGCTCCTCCAGATATTTTTGGCGCAGCCGCTCCTTGTCGATCGCCGCGTTCCGCGCGGCCCGGGGTTGGTCGGTCGTCGTCATCCGAAGGCGCCTTTCAGGAAATCATGATCCGTAACCGTCATTACCACCGCTCAGGACGGATGTGCGGACAGATACGGTGAGTCTGCAATCGACCAGGACGGTACCGGCTCCATGCGGAAGATCTGCCGCAGATGCACTTCATCGGGACCGTCGCCAATTCGCAGCAGGCGGCCCCAGGCAAGGGCTTGATGGATCGGTGTGTCGTCGGAGCCGCCCATCGCGCCGAACACCTGCATGGCGCGATCGGCGATCCGCTGCAGCATCGCAGGCACCGCTACCTTGATCAGCGATACGTCGCGCCAGGCGCCATGGTGGCCGGCCTGATCGAGCCGCCACGCGCAGCGGTACGCCAGCAGCCGCGCCTGTTCGAGCTCGACGCGGGATTCCGCGATCCAGCGCTGCACGGTGTCATACTGCATCACGGTCCGCCCGAAAGCGGAACGCTCCGACGACCGCACCATCATCAGTTCGATCAAGAGTTCGCACAACCCGATCGAGCGCATGCAATGATGAATGCGGGCCGGCCCCAGCCGGACCTGCGCGACCCTGAAGCCCTCGCCTTCCGCGCCGAGCAGGTTCGCCCGAGGCACCCGGACATTCTCAAAGGCGAGTTCGCCGATCGGCGCAACATGGTCTTCACAGCCCATCCAGCGCAGCCGCCGTACCAGGCGAACGCCTGGCGCATCCATCGGCACGATGATGCAGGAATGGCGGCTGGTCCGGTCCGCATCGGCGTCCGTCACGCCCAGCACGATCAGGAAGCTGCATTGCGGATGCGCAGCGCCGGTGATGAACCATTTGCGGCCATTGATGACGTAGTCGTCGCCGTCACGGACCATGCGGGTCGCGATGTTGGTGGCATCGGACGAGGCAACGTCGGGTTCGGTCATGCCAAAGGCCGAGCGGGTCCTTGCCTCCAGCAGCGGCTGCAGCCAGCGCGCCTTCTGCTCCGGCGTCGCGCAATTTTGCAGCGCGATCATGTTGGGTACGTCGGGCGCCTGGCAGTTGAAGGCTTCCGGCGCCCAGAACAGCCGGCCCATGATTTCGGCCAGCGGCGCATACTCCAGATTGGAAAGGCGGGTGCCCGGCTCGTCGTCGCCGAGTTCGGGGAGACCGAGATTCCAAAGACCGGCCGCGCGCGCCTTCTGTTGCAGATCCGCCATGAACGGCGGGGTTTCCCCCTTCGCGACGTAACCGAGCCAGGCGCGGTGGCGCGGCAGCACCTCGGCGTCGAAGAACGCCTGCAGCTTATCCCGCCACGCTTCCGATCGATCGGAGAGATTGAAGTTCATGCCGCCTCCCGCGCGCGCGCCTTTTTGGTAAACCTAAGCTGATGTCGACACGATTGGCAAATTGATTTCGATATATTGACAAGATTTCCGATTTTGGCCAACCTTTACCCATGACAGCGAGCAGCAGCAGCAGCAGGCCAGAGGACCAAGCCGATCCCTCCTTTGCGACCACACTGGCGCATGGGCTAGACGTGCTGGCCGCCTTCCGTAACCGCAGCGGCTCGTTGTCGAATGC
>DATCXE010000058.1:0-6763 GCA_036565985.1 Bradyrhizobium sp. | reverse complement strand
ACATCTCGACCACATGCACGCGCCCCATCCGCGGGGGCTCCAGCGACAGGATCGCGGTGCCGATATTGCCGCCCATCTGGGTGTCGTAGCCGGCGACCTTCGTCAGGTGCGCGATCAGCGCTGTCGTGGTCGACTTGCCGTTGGTGCCGGTGATGGCGACGAACGGCGCATCCGGCGCGTGGCGCCGCCGCTCGCGGCAGAACAATTCGATATCGCCGATCACCTCGACGCCGGCCTGCCGCGCCATCAGCACCGACCAGTGCGGCGCCGGATGCGTCAGCGGCGCGCCGGGCGTCAGGATCAGGGCCGAAAAATTCGCCCACGACACCGTGCGCAGATCGGCGGTGGTGAAACCGGCCTGCGCCGCCTTGGCGACATTCTCGGTGCTGTCGTCGCCCGCGATCACCTCCGCGCCGCCCGCCTTCAGGGCCTGGCAACTCGCAAGGCCAGAGCCGCCGAGGCCGAACACGGCGACCGTCTTGCCCGCGAAGGAGGTGACGGGGATCATGATGCCACCACAGCCGTCATTCCGGAGCGATGCGCAGGCATCGAACTACGATGTGCAATTGCACATCGGAGAATCTCGAGATTCCGGGTTCGCGCTTCGCGCGCCCCGGAATGACGGCGGAGGACTTGCAAGGCGATCACCGCAGCTTCAGCGTGGAGAGGCCGGCGAGCGCCAGCATCACCGAGATGATCCAGAACCGGATCACGATCTGCGGCTCGGTCCAGCCCTTCTGCTCGAAATGATGATGCAGCGGCGCCATCCGGAACACGCGTTTTCCGGTCAGCTTGAACGACGCCACCTGCACGATGACGGAGACGGCCTCCAGCACGAACAGCCCGCCGATCACCGCGAGCACGATCTCGTGCTTCACCGCAACCGCCGTCGCGCCCAGCATGCCGCCGAGCGCGAGCGAGCCGGTATCGCCCATGAAGATCGATGCGGGCGGCGCGTTGAACCAGAGGAATCCCAGGCCGGCGCCGAGCACCGCACCGCACAGCACCGCGAGTTCGCCGGTGCCGGCGACATATCGGATCTGCAGATAGTCCGAGAACACCGCGTTGCCGGTCAGGTACGAAATCATGCCGAAGCTTGCGGCCGCGATCATGACCGGCACGATCGCGAGCCCGTCGAGGCCGTCGGTCAGGTTCACCGCGTTGCCGGCGCCGACGATGACGAACGCGCCGAAGATCACGAAGAACCAGCCGAAGTTGATCACCATGTCCTTCAGGAAGGGAATCGCCAGCGAGGTCGAGGTGGCGTCGCGGCCGAGCCGGACCAGCGCGTAGCAGGCGGCGAGCGCAATGACGGCTTCGATCGTCAGCCGGAGCTTGCCGGCGAAGCCGCTGTGGGTCTGCTTCGTCACCTTCAGATAATCGTCGTAGAATCCGACGAAGCCGAAGCCGAGCGTCACGGCGAGCACGATCCAGACATAGGGGTTGAGCGGATTGGCCCAGAGCAGCGTCGAGACCACGAGGCCCGACAGGATCATCAGGCCGCCCATCGTCGGCGTGCCCTTCTTGGAGATCAAATGCGATTGGGGACCGTCGGTGCGGATCGGCTGGCCCTTGCCCTGCCGAAGCCGCAAATGGTCGATGATCCAGGGTCCGAACAGGAACACGAACAGCGCGCCCGTCACCATCGCGCCGCCGGTGCGGAAGGTGATGTAGCGAAATACGTTGAACAAGCCGCGGAAGACGCCAAAACCGGGAACGGTGTTGGAAAGCTCGATCAGCCAGTAAAACATTCAGTAGGCCCTATCACGCGGCTTGGTTGCGCCGTCTTTGGCGGGAAGCGTTCCGGGAACGTCAAACGCTCCGGGAAAGCCTTGATAGTCGTTTTCATCCTCAAACCAAGCAAATCTTGGCCATGTAAGGGGCATTGACGAATCGCCGTGCGGAAACAACGGATTCGGCCGCTTCGCCAGTTTACGCCTTTGCCTGCAAGGCGGCCAGCAGCCTTGGCACAAACTTGTTCACCCAGAACATCTTTTTGCTGCCCTTGACCACCACAACGTCCCCGCCCCTGAGCAAGGCCGCGATTTCCTGTGGATCGAGCGTGGCAGGGTCTTCGTGCCAGCCCAGCGCCCGCTCCGCCGGCACGAGATCATAGAGATGGCGCATCAGCGGACCAACAAAGTAGACGCCATCGATGCCAGGCAGATCGCCGGCGAGTTTGGTGTGATAGGCGGGCGCATCCGCGCCCAGTTCCAGCATGTCGCCGAGAACGGCGATGCGCCGCCCGGCCTTCACCGGCCGCGCCTTCAGGCTGCCCAGCGCCGCCACCATGCTGGCCGGATTGCCGTTGAAACTGTCGTCGATCACGGTGACGCCGCTGGCCGTCTGCTCGACGCCGCGTCCCGTCATGATGCCGACATGGCCGAGTTCCTTCGCCAGCGCCGCGACATCGAGACGGGCGGCATGGATCGAGGCCAGCGCCGCCAATGCGTTCTGCAGCCGGTGCGGCGCGCCCGGCGTCAGGCCGAACCCGATCTGCTTGCCGTTGACATCGGCAGAAACGTTCCAGCTTTCGCCCTGAGGCGCATGCTTCAACTCCCGCACCTCGGCCCGCTCGCCGAAGCGGATGATCCTGCCATTCCATTCCGGCGCTTGAACGTCCGCCGGCAACACCAGCACGCCGTCCTTGTGCAGCCCCTGCGCGATGCTCACCTTCTCGCGGCGGATCGCTTCCAGGCTGCCGAGCTTTTCCAGGTGCACCGGCTGCACGTTGACGACCAGTGCCACCGTCGGCTTCGTCAGTTCGCTCAGCCGCGCGATTTCGCCGGTCTGGTTCATGCCCATTTCGACGACCCATACACTCGCGTCGGGACTGGCGTTGCACAGCGTCAGCGGCACGCCCCAGAAATTGTTGAAGCTGCTGGGGCTCGCATAAGCGTTCGGGTAAGCGGCGAGGAATTCCTTGGTGCTGGTCTTGCCGGCGCTGCCGGTCAGGCCGATCACCGGGCCACCGAAGCGCGCACGCGCTGCGCGCGCCAACGTCCACAACCCATCGATCAGCGTGTCCTTCACCACCAATTGGGGAACGTTGACGCCTGCAATGTGATGCGGAACGATCATCGCCACCGCGCCGGCGGCTTGCGCCTTGTCGGCGAAGTCCCAGCCGTCGCGCGCGCTGGCGAAACTGGAGATGAAGCCGCCACTGGGCGTCCCGCTCAGCGCCACGAACAGGCATCCCGGTTTCACCAGGCGGCTGTCCTGCGTGACGAAATCAATCGGCGTATCAGGGTATTCGCCCGCCAGCCCGAGGGCGCGCGCGACTTCGGCAATCGTCCACAACGGCGCAGCGCTCATGCCACCCTCGCTGCCAGCGCGTCTGCGACCGCCTCGTGATCGCTGAACGGCAGAACCTTGTCGCCTATGATCTGCCCGGTCTCGTGCCCCTTGCCGGCGATCAGCAGCACATCGCCCTGCTGCAGCGCCGATATCCCCGTGCGTATCGCCTCAGCGCGATCGCCGATGTCTATTGCGTTCTTCGCCGCGGCGAGAATTGCAGCACGGATCATTGCCGGGTTTTCGCCGCGCGGATTGTCGTCGGTGACAATGACCTGATCGGCATTGTCGGCCGCGATGGCGCCCATCAATGGACGCTTGCCCGCGTCGCGGTCGCCCCCGGCGCCGAAGATGACGACGAGCCTGCGCCTGGCGTAGGGCCGCAGCGCCTGCAGCGCCTTCGCCAGCGCGTCCGGCTTGTGCGCGTAGTCGACAAAAATCGGCGCGCCGTTGTATTCGCCGACCTGTTCCAGCCGCCCCTTCGCGCCTTCGAGATGTTCAAGCGCCGCAAGCACCGCGGCCGGCTCGCTGCCGGTGCCGATCGCGAGCCCTGCGGCGACCAGCGCATTCTCGATCTGGAACTCGCCGACCAGCGGCAGCTTCACCGTGTAATGCCGCCCGCGGGTTGCCAACTCAAGATTCTGCGCAAATCCTTCGACGCCAACGCCGACGAGACGGATGCCTTCCCCGTCCCCATCGGCATTGTGGCCGACGGCGATGATCCGCAAAGCCCGCGCCTGTGCCGCCTCGATCACCTGCTGCGAGCATTCATGGTCGGCCGAGATCACGGCCGCGCCGCCGGGCGCGACGAGATCGCGGAACAGCCGCAGCTTGGCGGCGAGGTAATGCGCCACGTCCGGATGGTAGTCCAGGTGATCGCGCGAAAGGTTGGTGAAGCCGCCGGCTGCGACGCGGACGCCGTCGAGCCTGAACTGGTCGAGGCCGTGCGAGGACGCCTCGAAGGCCAGATGCGTCACGCCATCACCGGCGATCTCGTCGAGTTGCCTGTGAAGCGCGATCGGATCCGGCGTCGTCAGCGAGCCGTAGACCGTGCGCTTCGGCGAAACCAGCCCGATGGTGCCGATGCTGGCTGAGACATGACCGAGCCGCTCCCAGATCTGGCGCGTGAACGCTGCGACCGAAGTCTTGCCGCTGGTGCCGGTCACCGCGGCAATCGTCGCGGGTTGGCGCGGATAGAAACGCGCCGCCGCGCGCGCCAGCGCAAGGCGCGGGTTGGCCGTCACGACAAAGGGCACGCGGGTGTCGCCTTGCGGCGCACGATCACAGGCCACGGCAACAGCGCCCGCCGCTATCGCGGCATCGATGAAGCGCGAACCGTCGGTCTTGCTGCCCGCCAGCGCAAAGAACAGGTCGCCCGGCTTGACGGCGCGGCTGTCGAGCGCAAGGCCGCGCACTTCGACAGCTTCCGCACGCGGTTCGATCGCAGCGTCATCGCTGAAGAGATCGCGAAGTTTCATGTTCTTCCAGTCCGGGCCCGCGCAGCTCGGCGCAAATCCATATTTGAGCATGACCTTTCGGAAAACCGGTACCCACTTTTCCGGATCAAGCTCGCGATCTACGCCTTACTGGGTTGTCCTCGATGCCGCAAGAATAAGGCGCTCGGACGGCGGCAGGTCGAAACGCGGCTCGACGCCCAGCAGCGGTCCGATGCGGGCAATGACCTTGCCGCCGGTCGGTACCGCGTTCCAGCCGGAGGTAATGAAGCCGTGGGTTTCCGGCAGCGCCTTCGGCTCGTCCAGCATCACCAGCAGCTGATATTGCGGATTGTCGGCCGGAATGATGGCGGTGAACGAGTTCAGCACCTGCTTCTTGGAATAGCGCCCGTTGACGACCTTTTCCGAGGTGCCGGTCTTGCCGCCGATATAGAAGCCCTTCACGTCGGCCTTCTTGGCGGTTCCGATCTCGGCGTTCAGCCGCATCAGGTAGCGCATCTTGTCGGAGGTTTCCGTCCTCAACACTTTCTTGGCGATCGCCCTTGCTTCCTCTTCCGATCGCTTGAGGAAGGTCGGTGGGATCAGGAGTCCGCCGTTGATGCAGGCATTGATACCCATCACCGCCTGCAGCGGCGCCACCGCGATGCCGTGACCGAAGGACGCCGTGATGGTGTTGAGTTCGGTCCAGCGCTTCGGCACGATCGGCGACGCGCTCTCCGGCAGTTCGGTGCGCAGCCGGTCCATCTGGCCGAGCTTCTTCAGGAATGCCTTGTGTGCCTCGACGCCCTGCGCCAGCGCGATCTTGGCGGCGCCGACGTTGGAGGAGAAGGTGAACACTTCCGACAGCGTGATCGGGCGGCCGACCGGGTGGGTGTCGTGAATGGTGAATTTGCCGAATTTCAGCGCGCCGCGGCCGTCATAGAGCGTGTTGAGGTTGGCCTTGCCGGAATCCAGCGCCATCGCCAGCGTCAGCGCCTTGAAGGTCGAGCCCATTTCGAACACGCCCGTGGTCAGGCGGTTGATGCGATCGGGATCGTGCGCCTCCTTCGGATTGTTCGGATCGAAATCCGGCAGCGACACCAGCGCCACGATCTCGCCGGTCCTGACGTTGGAGACGAGGCCCGACGCGGCCTTGGCCTTGTATTTCTCCTTCGCCTTCATGAGTTCGTCGCGCAGCGCGTGCTCGACGCGCAGGTCGATCGACAGTTCCACCGGCTTCTGCAGTCGGTCGGTGGCGAAGCCCGCGCGGTGCAGATCGGCCAGACCGTTATTGTCCAGCCATTTCTCCATCCCGGCGATGCCCTGGTTGTCGATATTGACGAGCCCGATCAGGTGGGCAACCGACCTCCCGGTCGGGTAGACCCGCTTGTTCTCGCGCAGGAAGCCGATGCCGGGAATGCCGAGCTTGTGGATGTTCTGCTGCTGCTTTGGCGTGATCTCGCGCTTCAGCCAGACAAAACCCTTGCGCGACGACAGGCGCGTGCGCGCCTCCGCTTCGTCGAGGTCCGGCAGCGCCGCGGTCAGAAGTTCGATCGCCTCGTCCTTGTCGATGATGCGCCTGGGCTCGCCGAACAGGCTCGGCGCCTTGACGTCGGTGGCGAGGATCGCGCCATTGCGGTCGACGATATCGGGGCGCGCGGTCGCAATCGCGTCCTGCGATGCGGTGCGGCGCGCGCCGTGGCTGTCGGCGCCGATGGCGAACATCACCAGACGTCCGGCCAGCACGGCATAGACGACGGCGAACGCCAGGATCGCAAGCCCCACCCGCGCGCGCGCCTTCGCGGCGCGATCGACATTGCGTCCGTACAGCAGGCTGCGGATCAGCCGCTGCCGCCACGGCTCCGCGGGCCTCCTGGTAGTCGCGCGCACCCGGTCGGTCATCGCTGATCTCCCGGTGCCGGCACCGAGCCGGTGACGGACGGCGCATCGGCGGTGGCCTCGATGGTATTGATCATCGCGCCGATCGGATCGGGCGCACCAGGCCTTGCGAAGGCCGGCGGCCGTTCCGGCAGGTT
>DATCXE010000415.1:0-5171 GCA_036565985.1 Bradyrhizobium sp. | reverse complement strand
GTCGGGGTCATCGTGGTCGTGATAGACCAAAGCGGCAAGGTTGCATTGCGCGTCAAGCATGACATGCCTCTCGTTCGCTGGTTCGAGCCTTGTTATATCCTGTCGTATATCACGTATGCGAAGACGTCGCCACGGCCAATGGCGACTAGACGGAGGCTGGAGAAGCGATATATTACGACAGATATAACGAGGAACTGATCAGGAGCTGCCGGCATGGAGATCGAGACCCAGGAGCTCACCACCTGCGAGGTGGCGCCCGATGGTTGCGCGATTTCGCTCGGATTCGTGGATTCCAGGGGCGAGCCGGCGACGATTCGGCTCTCGGTCAACCAGGTTGGCGCGTTGATCATGACCCTGCCCGGGCTGATCAGCAAGGCGCTGCAAACCCGTTTCGGCGACCAGAGCCTGCGCTATGCTTATCCGCTCGACTCCTGGGTGATCGAGCAGTCCACCGACCCGAAGCACGGCATGATGACATTGAGGACGAGTGACGGCTTCAGCGTCTGCTTCTCGCTTCCGCGCGAACAGCAGAGCGAACTCGGCGAGGCGCTGACGACTGCGCCAGCCTCGCCGGTGACGATGCGGTCGAATTGATGGCTGCGGTGTCCCGTCAGGTTCGCATGGGTGGTTCGTCGTCCCGACAATTTACCGAGCCATGCAGACGATGTAAGTTCCCACATATAACGATCCCGGCAACGCAGATCGCAGCAACACAAGAACGCAGCAATACAAGGGAGAACAGACATGGCCGTCACGCAGGCAATTCCGATCACGCGCCACCCCTATGCGGATGGTTCCTACAAGAAGATGCTGATCGACGGAAAATGGGTCGACGCCGCCTCCGGCAAGAAATTCGAGACGCATAATCCCGCGACCGGCGACCTGCTGGCGACCGTTGCCGAGGGCGATGTCGAGGATATCAACCGTGCGGTCGCCGCCGCCCGCCGGGCGTTCGAGGGGCCGTGGAGCAAGGTCAAGCCATTCGAGCGGCAGGCGCTGCTGTTGAAGCTTGCAGATATTGTCGAGAAAAACTTCGAGGAGCTGTCGCAGCTCGATACTGTCGACATGGGCGCGCCGATCAGCCGGACCCGCGGCAACAAGCTGCGCGTGCTCGGCATGCTGCGCTATTACGCCGGTCAGGCGACGGTGATCCACGGCGAGACCATCGAGAACTCGCTGCCCGGTGAAATCTTCTCCTATACGCTGAAGGAGCCGATCGGCGTCGTCGGCGCGATCATTCCCTGGAACGGCCCGCTGAGCGCCAGCGTCTGGAAGATCGGCCCCGCGATCGCAACCGGCTGCACGGTGGTGCTGAAGCCCGCCGAGGAAGCGCCGCTCACCTCGCTGCGGCTCGCCGAACTCTGCATGGAAGCCGGCATTCCCCCAGGCGTCGTCAATGTCGTGCCTGGTTACGGCGAAACCGCGGGCGCAGCGCTCGCCTCGCATCCCGATGTCGACAAGGTCGCCTTCACCGGTTCGCACGTCACCGGCCAGTCGATCATCCGCGCCTCCGCCGGCAACCTCAAGCGCGTCTCGCTCGAACTCGGCGGCAAGTCGCCGGACATCGTGTTCGCCGATGCCGATCTCGATGCGGCGGTGCCGGGGGCCGCGATGGCGGTGTTCGCCAATTCAGGGCAGATCTGCAGCGCCGGCACGCGGCTGTTCGTCGAGCAGAAGGTCTATGACGAATTCGTCGGCCGCGTCGCGGAGTTCGGCAAGAAGCTGCAGGTCGGCAACGGCCTCGATCCGAACACCCAGATCGGGCCGCTGGTCTCGAAGGACCAGCTCGATCGCGTCTCGGGTTATCTCGACATCGGCCAGAAGGAAGGCGCGAAGGCGCTGGTCGGCGGTTCGCGGCTCACCGAAGGTGCGCTGTCGAAGGGATATTTCGTACAGCCGACGGTGTTCGCCAATGTCCAGGACAATATGCGGATCGCGCAGGAGGAGATCTTCGGCCCGGTGATCTCGGCGATCTCGTTCAAGGACAGCGACGAACTGATCCAGCGCGCCAATGCCACCACCTTCGGCCTTGGCTCCGGCGTCTGGACCACAAACGTCAGCAAGGCGCACCAGGTCGCGAAGGCGCTGCGCGCCGGTTCGGTCTGGGTGAATTGCTACCAGGCGATGGACCCGGCGGTGCCGTTCGGCGGCTACAAGATGAGCGGCTATGGCCGCGAGTCCGGCAAGCAGCACGTCGAGGAGTATCTCAACGTCAAGGCGGTCTGGATCAAGACCGCCTGAGCTATCGGGCTGATGGGCAGAGGATGGCGGCGTCAGTCGCCATCTTCATTTCAGCGGCCGGTGGCCTTCTTCGGTCGCCCGATCTCGGCGCGCAGGGCCGCCAGTTCCTTGCGCGCCGCGCTGGCGGCGGCCCGCTCGATCTTGCGATAGCGCGCGACCAGCGTGGCGCCGAATGGCGTCAGCGTGGCGCCGCCGCCGTTCTTGCCGCCGGTCTGCCGCTCGACCGCAGGCTGCCGGCAGATACGGTTGATCTCGTCGACGAGGTCCCACGCCCGCTTGTAGGACATGTCCATCGCCCTTCCTGCGGCCGAAATCGACCCGCAGGCCTCGATATTCTCCAGCAGCAGAATCTTGCCCGGTCCGATGCGCGCGTCGCCAGCCAGATCGATCCGAATACTGAGGGAAGGGAGCGATCTGGCACTCGATTTCGGCATGGATGACTTGCTCTCAGGGATCGCGCGGCGAGATTGCCACCGGAGCCTTTTACGAACAAGCTGAAGCAGTTACATATCCGTATCAACACGGGGTTTTGGAAATACACATGAACTATCCATCGTTGTTTTCGCCGCTCAAGGTCGGTCCCTATCAGCTCAAGCACCGCCTCGCGCTGGCGCCGTTGACGCGGATGCGGGCGGCCAGGCCTTCGCTCGCGCCGCGGCCGTTGAATGCGGAATATTACGCCCAGCGTGCGACGCCGGGCGGATTGCTCATCGCCGAAGCCTCGCCGGTCGTGGACACCGGCTTCGGCAGCCCCGGCGTGCCCGGCATCTATACCGAGCAGCAGATCGCCGGCTGGCGCGAAGTGGTCGATGCCGTCCACGCCAGGGGCGGGATCATCTTCCTGCAACTCTGGCATGTCGGCCGCGTTTCGCACTCCTCGTTCCAGCCCGGTGGCGCGCTGCCGGTCGCGCCGTCGGCGGTGCCGATCGCCGACCTGAAGACCGGTACGGCCGACGGCAAGGCGGTGCCCTACGAGACGCCGCGGGCGCTCGAGACCTCGGAAATATCAGGCGTGGTCGACGCCTATCGGCAGGCCGCGAAGAATGCGCTCGCAGCCGGCTTCGACGGCGTCGAGATCCACGGCGCTAACGGCTACCTGATCGAGCAGTTCCTGCAGTCGCACATCAATCTGCGCACCGATCAATACGGTGGCTCGATTCCGAACCGCGTCCGTTTCCTGATGGAAGTGACGAAAGCCGTGGTCGAGGTCTGGGGCGCCGACCGCGTCGGGGTGCGGCTGTCGCCCTATGGCGTCGCCAATGGCAGCGGCGAGCCGGACCCGATGCCGCTCTACACGTATGCCGTCGAGCAGCTCAACGCGTTTGGGTTGGCGTATCTGCATTTCATCGAGCCGCGCTCCTCCGGCGCCGGCCGCGCCGAGGTCAACCATCAGAACGTGCCTTCGGCGATGGTGCTGTTCCGCCCGATCTGGAAGGGCGTGCTGATCACCGCCGGCGGCTTTACCGGCGAGGCTGCGGACGCGGCGATCAGGGACGGCCATGCCGACGCGATCGCCTTCGGCCGCATCTTCATCTCCAACCCGGACCTGCCGCGCCGTCTGCAGCGCGGCTTCCCGCTGACGCCCTATAACCGCGCGACGTTCTATGGCGGCGACGTGGCCGGTTATACGGACTATCCCGAGCATAACGAGCTGGAGCAGGCGTGAGTCTTCCGTCATTGCGAGCGCAGCGAAGCAATCCATGGTTCGACTCGGGGATAGATGGATTGCTTCGCTACGCTCGCAATGACGAAACATAGAGCAGAGGCTCGACCAATGTTTCCGGAACCGGAGGAGAAAAAGAAAACCAAAGCCGTGTCCCTCGGCAAACCCGCGGCCGGCCAATGCCTGTGCGGCAAGGTCGCCTTCGAGATCGACGTGCCGGCCCGCTGGGCGTGGCACGATCATTCGCCCAGCAGCCGCCGCGCGCATGGCGCGGCCTACGCCACCTATGTCGGAAGCTGGCGCAAGCGCTTCCGCATCACCAAGGGCAAGACCAGCCTGGCGCGCTACGAGGACGAAGCGACCAGGACCGTGCGAAGCTTCTGTTCGAACTGCGGCACGCCCATTGCTTACGAACGCCCGCGCTCGCCGCACATGGTCAATATCCCCCGCGCGCTGTTCGCGGGCCGCACCGGGCGGCAACCGCTCTATCACATCGCCATCGAGGAATTGCAGGAATGGGCCTACACCGGCGAACCGCTGGTGCCGCTGAAAGGTTATCCCGGCGTGGTCTGGCAGCGCTCAAAGAGGAAGAAGCGCGCAGATCGCGAGGGAATATTCTAGTGCTGCCGCCCTCGTGCCCCGGACGCAGTGCGGCACGAAGTGATGCACTGCTGAGCCGGGGCCCAACCGCTTGGCACTCGCGCAGCCGCAGGTCCCGGCTCTGCGGCGCAGCGTTGCCGGACGATGCTTTGCATCGCCTAGGCTGCACCGCGTCCGGGACACGAGAGTGTACGCGCAGGGCAGCCATGACCTCGCTCCATTGCACGCGCCGTTCAAGTTTGGTCATGTGTCGCCATCCCGCGGGCGAACGAGCCCGGGGGCTGGAGGAAACATGAAGAACAAAATCACCGGCCGCTCCGCATTCCTTGCCCTGCTGAAAGACGAAGGCGTAACCCATCTGTTCGGCAATCCCGGCACCACCGAACTGCCGGTCATGCACGCGCTCAAGGACCATCCCGATCTCACCTATGTGATGGCGATGCAGGAGAGCTTGGTCGTCGCCATGGCCGACGGTTTCAGCCGCGCCTCGGGCAAGCTCGTTGCCTGCAACGTCCATGTCGCGCCGGGTCTCGGCAACGCGATGGGTTCGCTCTACAATGCAAGCTTCACCGGCACGCCGCTGATCCTGACCGCCGGCCAGCAGGAACAGGGCCACGGCCTGACCGAGCCGGTGCTTTACGGACCGCTGGTCCAGATGGCCGAGCCG
>DATCXE010000408.1:0-2207 GCA_036565985.1 Bradyrhizobium sp. | reverse complement strand
GCCGTTTGGCGACGGGCCACAGGCCGTAGCCGCAGCGGTGGATCATCTCGGCTATGTCCAGATCGACACCATCCATGTGATCGAGCGCTGCCATCATCACATTCTCCATAGCCGCATCCCTGCCTACGCCCGCGCCGACCTGCGGCAGGCCCAGAGTATCGACAAGAGCGTCTTCGAGTACTGGACCCACGCGCTGTCCTATGTGCCGGCGCGGGATTTTCGCTTCTTCATCCCGGCGATGCGGCTGCACCGGCGCGAAGGCCACAAATGGTTCGCCTCCGTCAAACCCGAGGACACGCGCAAGGTGATGCGGCTGTTGCGGCGCGACGGCGCGCTCACCATCCGCGACATCGACGACGACGTGCTGACCGAGAAGGAACATTTGTGGCAGAGCCGCAAGCCCTCGAAGCGGGCGCTGCAGCTCGCCTTCTATACCGGCGAGGTCACGATCTCGGAACGCACCGGCATGCTCAAGACCTATGACCTGATGACGCGGCATTTCGGCTGGGACAAGCCGCCGAAGCCGGCGCTGTCGGCCGATATCACCGCCTATCTGCTTGATCGGGCGCTGCGTTCGCAGGGGCTCGTCAGCCTGGATTCCATCTGCCATCTCGATGCGCAGAGCAAGGCGGCGGTGCGGCGCCTGATCGAAGCGCGGGTGCGGCGCAAGGAACTGGCGCCGGTCGCGCTCGAAGGCGCCGGCAAGCAGGAGCACTGGGCGCTGACCGAACTACTGGAGGCAGACTGGTCCGGGTCGGCAGGCGAGGGCGATGCCGGTCTCGTTCACATCCTTTCGCCGTTCGATCCCCTCATCATCCAGCGCAAGCGCACCGAACTGTTCTTCGACTACGGTCATCGGTTCGAGGCCTATGTGCCGAAGGACAAGCGGGTTTTTGGTTACTTCGCACTGCCGGTCCTGGTCGGCGAAGACATCGTCGCCGCGATCGATCTGAAGACCGATCGCCAGAACAAGAAACTCCTCATGCAGAAGTGGAGCTGGGTCGGCAAGGGCGCAATGCGCAGCCTTCGCAAGGACTTCAAGCGCCGCATTGAGGAGGAACTGCATCGCTTCGAGCGGTTTCAGTTGGCGGATTAGCAACCCACCACCGCGAGCTTTCCACCATCAGCCCTTCGCTATCGGTATGCCCGCATTGCGTGGGCGCAGGCTGCGTTGCAAGCGGTAACGACCCTCGCTAAGCCTCGCTGGCAACAAGAAGCCCGAGGGGAACAGCCCATGAGCCAGCCTGCGGTGCCAGCCAAAAGCGAGGTCGAAACCTCGACCATCCGTGCGATCTCCTGGCGGCTGATCCCGTTCCTGGTGCTGGCCTACTTCTTTTCCTACCTCGACCGCGTCAATCTTGGCTTTGCCGCGCTGACCATGAACGCGGACCTGAAGTTCTCGCCGCTGGTCTACGCCTGGGGCGCCGGCATCTTCTTCATCGGCTACTTCATCTTCGAGGTTCCGAGCAATCTCGCGCTCGAGAAGTTCGGCGCCAGCCGGTGGATCGCCCGGATCATGGTGACCTGGGGCATCATCTCGGCGCTGATGGCGACCGTCAGCAGCGAGATGAGCTTCTACATCCTGCGCTTTCTGCTCGGCGTCGCGGAAGCCGGTTTCTTCCCCGGTATCATCCTTTACCTGACCTATTGGTACCCGGCGGAATACCGCGCGCGGTTCCTCGCGGCGTTCGCCATCGCGGTTCCGGTTTCCACCGTGATCGGCGCGCCGATCTCCGGCCTGCTGCTCGGGCTTGACGGCGTGATGGGCCTGAAGGGCTGGCAGTGGCTGTTCATCATCGAAGGCATCCCCTCGATGCTGCTCGGCATCGTCACCTGGTTCTACCTGACCGATCGGCCCGAAAAGGCCGACTGGCTGACAACGGAACAGAAGGCATGGCTGGCGGCAAAGCTGCAGGCCGAGGTCGCGACCAAGCAGGCGGCGCAGCATCTGACGCTCGGCCAGGCGTTGTCGTCGCCGAAGGTGATCATGTTGAGCCTGATCTATTTCGGCTTCGTCGGCGCGCTCTATGGCATGCAGTTCTGGCTGCCGCAGATCGTCAAGGCATTCGGCCTCACCAACGCGCAGACCGGTTTCGTCACGGCGATCCCCTATCTGTTCGGCACCATCGCCATGATCCTGTGGGCGCGGCACTCCGATGCCACCCGCGAGCGTGTCGCCCATGTCGGCGGCCCGCTGCTGCTGACGG
>DATCXE010000407.1:0-7375 GCA_036565985.1 Bradyrhizobium sp. | reverse complement strand
CCCGCCGGTCTGCTCGAAGATCGGCCCGAACTTGCAGGGCTTGATGTCGACGGTGGCGCCATTTCGCCTGGCGATCTCGGCGAACGGCGCGCTGCCGAGGTAGGTCCACGGCGAGTTGAGCGACATATAGTAATCGATGGTGACGGGCATTTGTCGGGATTCCCAGGCAGACAGATGTCACGCAAGCTATCCTTGCGAGTTCAAGCCGGCAACAACACTGCAGACTGCCCTCAGTGCAAGGCGTTCGTTATCTTGTGATCGAGATGACCGGTCTTGTAGTCGCGGCGAAGCTGGCTCAGCGATGTCTCGTTCAGGTGAAGCATCACCTCGCTCAGTCTGTCCGTGGGGGGATAGCCGGCGGCAAAGCCCTGCCCGTAGATCTTGCGCAACGTGCCGATCAACGTGGCGCCGTGCTTGTGGCTGATTTCGCCATCCTGATTGCGCTGGCGATTGTCAAGACCTGGCTTGCTCATGCCGCTCTCCCTTGTGCCGACGGCCGAAACATCCTCCCGCCGGGGTGAAATGGCAATCGTGCACCGCAACCGGCTTTTGCCGCGATCACGCCTTCTGCAGCGCCAGCGTCACGCCGCTGAGCACCAGCACCATTGCCAGAACCTCGCGCATGCCGAGCGGCTCGCCGAGGATCAGCGCCGCCGAGATCACGCCGATCAGGGGGACCAGCAGCATGCCGGTGGACGCCGACGACGGCGGCAGGCGCCGCAGCGTCTCGAACCAGGTGAGGTAGCAGACGCCCATCGGCACCAGCGTCATGTAGGCCAGGCAGGCGAGGCCCAGCGCCGTCAGCGCGCCATAGTCCGGCTGCTCGAATGCAACGCCGAGCACCAGCATCACCAGGCAGCCGAGCCCGACCTGCCATGCGACCACGACCATCGGCGGCATCGGCAGGGGCACGCGGTTGAGGATGTTGCCGATCGCAAACAGGATCGCCGCGGAAAACAGCAGGACGATGCCGGTGATCCGCCCGCTGTCGAAGCTAAAGCCATTGCCGCCCAGCAGCACGGCGATACCGCCGACACCGAGGATGAGAGCGGCGATATCCACCAGCCTCGGCCGGATGCCGGCCAGCGGCCAGGCCAGCAGGGTGGCCCAGATCGGCATGGTGTAGGCGATCAGCGCGCCTTCGCCGACGGGCACGAATTTCATCGCCACGGTGCCAAACCCCATCCAGGCGAAGACATTGGTGAAGGATGCAAACAACAGGCGCGGGACCGCTTCGCGCGGGACCTCAAGCGGCTCTCCTCTCACCTTCGCGATCGAGAACAATATCAGCGCGGCGGTCACGCCGGCGAGCCCGCGGGCGAACAGCGGCGGCCATTGCTGCAGCAGCAGCTTCATCAACGGCCAGTTCAGCGCCCAGCCGAAAGCCGTCACGCCGAGGCAGACAAACCCGATCCATTTTTCGCGCCGCGCCGCATCCATGCCGGTCGCTTAGCAGAGCGGCAACCGCGTCTCCACGGCAGCGCGTGCATGGCACTTGCGCGCATGAAAAAATCCGGCGCGCAGGTGGGCGCGCCGGATCATTTCCTAAGTCCATGCAACGGCGACCGCTAGCCCGTCGCGGCCTTCGGCGTGCGGTTGCGCGAGTTGCGCTGGAAGAACAGCGCCTGGCTGGCGACGGCGGAAACCATCGCGGGCTGGAACGGCTTCGAGATCAGGAACGCCGGCTCGGGGCGCTCGCCGGTCAGGAAGCGCTCGGGGTAGGCGGTGATGAACACCACCGGCACCTCGAACACCTTCAACAGCTCGTTGACCGCGTCCAGCCCCGACGAGCCGTCGGCGAGCTGGATGTCGGCGAGGATCAGGCCCGGCTTCTTGTTCTTGGCGAGCGCGACCGCGTCGGCATGGGTGCGGGCAACGCCGATCACGTTGTGGCCGAGGTTCTTCACCAGGCTCTCGAGATCCATCGCGATGAAGGTCTCGTCCTCGATGATGAGGACGTCGGTGGCGATCTCCGCCGCCATCTCGCGGCCGGCGGCGTCCGTCAGCCGGCGGGTCTCGGGAATGTCGGTGTTGAGAATGAAGGCCACCTCTTCCTCGGAGAAGCCTTCCAGCGACAGCAGCAGGAAGGCCTGCCGCGGTAACGGGGTAATGTTCGAGAGCCGGCGCTCCGGCGGCAGCGACAGCGTCGCGACCTCGGGGTTGTCGTTGAGCGAGACCGAATTCCATATCTGGGTAAACAGTTTGAACAGTCCGGCACGCGGACCGTGCCGTTCATCCAGCAGGGAGGCATCCTGCAGCAGGGCCTCCAGCATGGCGGCCACATAGGCATCGCCCGATCCCTGGCTTCCGGTCAGCGCACGGGCGTAGCGCCGCAACAGCGGCAGATGTTCAGCAACGAGCTGTGATCGGGACATCCCCATTCCATCCTTGTCTTTGGCCATATCCTGGCGGTGTACTTAGGGTCTCAACTGGGCGGACGTAACCTGGAACGCCGCGTCCGGCGTCAATTTCCGGCTACTCGTCGGGGGGGACCCGGTTCCCCTGTCACCCCGACTACGCCGGAGGCTCCAAAAAGTTCCGAAAAAGTTCCAGAATTTTGGAACCATCCCGACCCGGCCGCATTAGCCTGTGACCAATAGCGCGGCGGCCAAGGCCCCAATTTCGAGGCAACCCTTTGAAACCACAGAGACTTAACTCTCGGGGAAGCGTGGATCAGACCATGAAAGAAGTAAAGAAGCAGGGCGGGCTTAACGCCGAGATTCAGTCGAGGATCGGGCATCAGCTCCGCGCCATGTACGACGATGTGGTGCGGCAAGGTGTGCCGGACCGCTTCGCGGAGCTCATCCGGAAGCTTGACGGGCCGGAAGCTGCCGCCGAAATGGCAAAAAAAGATGGAGGTGAGTAATGCCTCTCACAGACTCACTTCGCGATGATATTTTGGCGTCGGTGCCCAGTCTGCGCGCGTTCGCGATCTCGCTTTCGGGCAATGGCGACCGTGCCGACGACCTGGTGCAGGAGACGCTGCTTCGCGCCATCGCCAACATCGACTCGTTCCAGCCCGGCTCGAACCTGCCGGCATGGCTGTTCACCATCCTGCGCAACCTGTTCCGCTCCGACTATCGCAAGCGGCGGCGCGAGGTGGAGGACGCCGAGGGCAATTACGCGAAAACGCTCAAGACCCAGCCCGCGCAAAACGCGCATCTGGAATTCGAGGAGTTTCGCGTGGCACTCGACAAGCTGCCGCAGGACCAGCGCGAAGCGTTGATCCTGGTCGGCGCCTCCGGCTTCTCCTACGAGGACGCCGCCGCCATCTGCGGCTGCGCGGTCGGCACCATCAAGAGCCGCGTCAACCGCGCACGCTCCAAGCTCAGCGCCCTGCTCTATGTCGACGGCGCCGAAGACTTCGGTCCCGACGATACGGTGCGCGCGGTGATCGGCGGCAATGGCGGCTGATGACGCTATCGAAGCGACACGAAAAGGCGGCCCGATCGGGCCGCCTTTTTTTGTAGTCGCGATTTTTGCAGGTCACGCTCCACTGTCGTCCCTGCGAACGCAGGGATCCATACGCCGTGGCCTATCGGTAAGGCGATAGACGTAGAGACCTTCAGCTGCAAAAAACCGCTGGTGGTTATGGGTCCCTGCGTTCGCAGGGACGACTGCGCGACTGCGGGGAAAGAGCGCGCCTACCTCGCCGGGCGCACCGGCGCGGTGATCTGCCCGGTCCGGTCGCGCTCGGTCATGTCGACGACGGTTTCCATCGGAGCGGTAAGTTCGTAGACGTAGCTCACTTCGGTGAAATAGCGCTTCGCGGTGCCGCCCATCGCTTCCGGCGCGACGCGATCGAGCAGGATCAGGCCGAAATCGCTGTCTTCGCGCCGCGTCGCCGCGCTGGTGTTGAACTCCTCCCAGCGGAAATGAAACACTTCATCCGGCGCCTCGCCCGTGACTTCCCAGTTCGCGACGATGTGCGGGTGCTTGCCGACCAGCGACAGGCCCTCGTCGGAATGCGATGCCAGCTCGAAAAACAGCAGCGAAAGCGACTGCGCGGCGCGCGCGCTGACGGAGATATCCGGGCCGTCCACCACGATGCGATCGGCGTGCGGGATCGCGCGTGACTCGAACAGCCCCTTGAGCTTGACGCCCTGCCACTGGCTCTCGCTGAGCAACGTCACCACGTTCGACATCGCGTGAATGCGGCCGATCAGCAATTCGCGCGAGACGTCGATGTCGGAGCCGTGGCGCAGCGTGCGCGTGACGATCGACTGGATCACGGCCAGGATATTCTTGACACGGTGGTTGAGTTCGTCGATCACCGCGGTCAACCGTCGCTCGAAACCGATCCTGACCTGGATCTCGCGGCTGAGCCGCAAATTGTTGTAGGCGACGTAGCCGAACAGGCCGCAGATGATGCCGGTCAGCGCCATGCCGATCGCGCCGACGATGAGCGCCGTCTGCTGCGCGCGCTGCGCGGCGTTGTTCTTGGCGTAATAGGCGAGCGACCAGTCGCGGCTGCCGAATGTTACGGTCCGCACCACCGACGGCGACGGACCGCCTTCCTTGAGCGCACGCAAGGTGATGGCGCCCTGATCGCTGGCGACGTATTCGTCGTTGGCGTCATTGGGGTCCTTCAACACCACCGAAAACAGCGAGCGGTCGTCATTGGTCAGCATCAGCGACGCCAGTTCGTAGGAAAACGCGACGAAGCCCGCGGGATCGCTGGTGCCTTCCGCCAGGATGGGGGAAGCGAGAACGATGCCGATCGGTCCGTTCTGCCGCAACAACGGGATCGGGTCCGACGCTATCGGCTTGCCGGTCGACGCGGCCTGCACCAGCATCGGCCCGATCACCGAATGCCGGTCATAGGCGCGGCCTGGATAACCCAGCGTGTCCGGACTGCGCGGCTCGACGTCCATCAGCACGTCGACCGGCCTGTCGATCGCCTTGAGGTCCAGCGGACGATCGTCGAAATCGCGAATGGTCGGATTGGAGAAACCGGCGCTCTTCAGTTCCGCCTGCGCCACCGGCAGGTCGGCGGGCTTGAGCCGCGCGATCCAGTAAGCGATCACGAAATCGGTCTTGAAGGCATAGATGGCCGAGCGCAGCGGCTGCAGCATGTTGGCCTTCACCACCGAGGGCGCGCGAAACAATCCGGAGGCGACACGCGCCAGCAACTCGCGCTCGGTCAAGCGGTCCTGCACCAGGCTGGCATGCACGTCGATCGCGCGCGAAAGCGCGATGCCGTCGATCGCCAGTTCCTGTTCGTGGACGCGATAGGCCGCGAGACCGGAGAGCAGCACTCCGATCAGCGCGATGAAGCCGATAATGAATCCCAGCCGAACCACTCGTTTACTCGGAAATGACGTGTTGGCGAAGACGCAGACCAAACATCCCTAGAGCACTATCGGCAGAGACGACGGCGACAGCGCGGAAGCCAGCTGGGGCGAATATGAAGGAGCGATCATCGGCACGCAACTGAGAGGTCAAAACGGCGACGGCATGGCAAGCGTTAACGTTGATTCCGCCGTGCCAGAGGTTGTTAATCTGCTGGCGCCGAATTGGTTCCACCGCGGCCGGTGCGTTCAGGCGCCGCAGCGGCCTGCCAAAAGCGTTAACATTAACGCGCGGCTTTCCCCGTCCCGGCCTTGGCCGCCGGCCGCAGCCCACCCTTGGTCTCGATGAAGCCGATGATGCGATCGAGCCCCTCGCTCTTCTTCAAATTGGTCATCACGAACGGCCGCTCGCCGCGCATCCGCCGCGCGTCGGTATCCATCTTCTCCAGCGATGCGCCGACATGCGGCGCAAGATCGATCTTGTTGATCACCAGTAGGTCGGAACGCGTGATGCCGGGCCCGCCCTTGGAAGGAATCTTGTCGCCGGCGGCAACGTCGATCACGTAGATCGTGAGGTCCGCAAGTTCGGGCGAAAACGTCGCGGCAAGGTTGTCGCCGCCGGATTCGATCAAGACCAGATCGAGATCGGGAAATTTCGCGCGCATGTCGGCGACGGCGGCGAGATTCATCGAGGCGTCCTCGCGAATGGCGGTGTGCGGGCAGCCGCCGGTCTCGACGCCGGCGATGCGATCGGGCGTCAGCGAGCCGGAGCGCACCAGAAACTCCGCATCCCACTTGGTGTAGATGTCGTTGGTGATTGCGGCGATGTCGTAGCGCTCCCGCATCGCCTTGCAGAGCAGATCCATCAACGCGGTTTTTCCGGAGCCGACAGGTCCGCCAATGCCGATCCGCAACGGGCCGTGAGATTTAGACATGTGCGCAGATCTCTCTGTTGTCGTCCCTGCGAACGCAGGGACCCATACCGCGTGATCTATCAATGAGGCAGAACGGTCGACGCCGTTTGTAACAACCGAGGCCGGTGGCTATGGGTCCCTGCGTTCGCAGGGACGACGCTGGAGTGTGTTCCGTCATGACCGGAATAGCCTCGTGTACTGGGTCTCGTGGCGCAGGCTGGCGAGGTCGGCGCGGAAGGTGGCGCTGCCGAGGTCATCGAGCGATGCCTGAAGCGCGCGCCTCGCGGTAGCGGCGACATCGGCCTCGAGGCTTGCGAGAATGCGCTGGCTGTCGGTCTGGCCGAGCGGCACCAGCCGGGCGCCGGCGGAAATCCAGTTCGACACCAGCGCATGCAGGAAGCCATGCATGGCCGGCGCAACCGGGATCGCATGCGCGGCGCTGACGAGGCCGACGGCGATGGGATAGACGATTGCGCCACCGCAAATGGCCACCATTTTGTCGAGCCCTTCGCTGGGCCAGGCGGCGCGCGCGGTGTCGATGAAGGCGCGGCCCTGCGTCGTGGTCTCTAGCTGGCGCTCCCGCGAAGGCACAAACGCTGCCGCAAGTTCGGCGATATCGCGCAAGGAAGCATCGTCCTGCGTCGACGCTGCGCGATGCACCTGCGCGAGCAACACAGCGTCGCAATACCCCGAACCTTCCGTGAGCATCGCGGCCAGCCAGTCACGCAACGAGGCGGCATCCGTGACGTCGCCCGCCTCCACCGCCCATTCGATTCCGCTGGAATAGGAAAACGCGCCGACCGGAAACGATGGCGACAGCCACGTCATCAGCCGGTACAGCGCCGCCGCCTCGTCCGCCGTCATCCCGCGTTGTGCATCGGCCGGGACCGGCTCACTTGTGGTCATGAGCATGGGAGTGATCGTGGTGGTGGTGATCGTGGTCGCAATGCTCGTCGTGATGATGGTGGTCGTGATCACTGCCGTGATCGTGATCGCCGTGATCGTGATCATCGTGGCGGTGATGACCACGGTGGCCATGATCATGCGCGGCATGATCATGGGACGCCTGCGCATAGGCGCCGCCTTCGGGATCGAACGGCGCCTCGATCTCGATGATGCGCGCGCCGAGCCCCTTCACCATCGCCTCGATGACGTGATCGCGGCGAATGC
>DATCXE010000379.1:0-5086 GCA_036565985.1 Bradyrhizobium sp. | reverse complement strand
ACAGCGGCCGCCTCGCCACGGTGAGCGAGGACGGTTTCCCCTATTGCATTCCGCTGCTGTATCTCTGGATCGACGGCGAGGTATATCTGCACACATCGAGCGCGAGAGGACATCTGCGCGCGAACATCGAACGGGACCGGCGCGTCTGCTTCGAGGTCGATGAACAGGAAGGCGTCTTCGACTACGGCCGGTTCGAATGCGATTCGGGACTTGCCTATCGCAGCGTATGCCTGTTTGGCCGGATCCGGATCGTCGAAGACACGGAAGCCAGGCAGCGGTTCTGCGAAGCGTTGATGGCAAAATACGGCAAGCCGCAAACGAAACGGCCGAAGGGATTCTTCCCGCGGCTCGATATCATCACCGTATACGCCATCGCCGTGGAGCGCATGACCGGCAAGGAAACTCCACTGCCGCCGCTTTCCGAACAATGGCCCGCGAAAGACCGGACCAGGACGCCGCATGCTTCGTGGCCCGCGGACAGCCGCTGATCGTCAATCGCAGCGCTGCGACAAATTAATGTGATCGTCGGGGAACACCCGTCGGAGGCTGCATCGGCGAGCACGGGCTTGATGGTCCCCGCACTGGCGCGTCTGTCCCCTTCCCTGTAAAACGCCCCTGGGGCGTTATTTTGATCTGAGGGGGATGATGCGTCTGCCGATGCATCCGAAGACAATTGCGATCGCGCTTGCGGTGATCGTCGTTTCGTTCGTGGTCAGCCTGAAAGTCATGGACTTCGTGGCGCCGCGCGGCGCCGTGCCGGCACCCACGCTTGTCGAATTGCCGCCGCTGCCGCCGGCGCCGCGCGTGTCCACCGTGATGGCGCCGGTTGCGATTGCGCTGTCGGCGATCCGCGATGCGGCCGATCGCAGCGCCCCGCGCAATTTCAACGGCAAAGCCGACAATCCAATATCGCAGATCCTGGAGAATGCCGACATCGGCTGGACTGCTTCGCGCGGGCCGATCACCGCGACCGGCGCCCAGGACGTTTTGTCGCTGGCGACGCCGCTGACGGGAACGCTCAACGTGACCGGCTCGTTGTCGGCGAAGGCGACGGGCGCGGTCGGCGATGCGCTCGGCAGCCTGCTCGGCGGCAATGTCGCGAAACAAATCGGCGGCATCAACATCAAGAACCTCAACGCCAACGCCGAGATCAAGGGCAACGTCACCATCACCTCGCGGCCGAAGCTCGCCGCCGCCTGGCGCATCGAGCCGAACCTTGCGGCGCAGGTCAATCTCGGCGACACCAGCCTTACCGCTGCCGGCGCGCGCATCAGCGTACCTGCGCAGGTCAAGCCGCTGATCGACAAGAACGTCGCCGAACAGATCGCGCTGGTACAGGAGCGCTTGCGCAACGATCCGACCCTCGAGCAGAACGCGCGGCTGCAATGGGCCAAGGCTTGCCGCTCGATCGCGCTGCAGGGAACGAGTGCCGGTTCGACGATGCCGCCGCTGTGGCTGGAGGTGCGGCCGACACGGGCGATTGCCGCGCAGCCGCGCGTCGATGCCTCGGCCATGACACTGACGCTCGGCATCGAAGCGGAAACCCGCATCACGCCGGCCGAGACCAAGCCTTCCTGCCCGTTCCCCGCCACCATCACCATCGTGCCGCCGACGCCGGGACATGTCGCGATCGGCGTTCCCGTCGACATGCCGTTCACCGATCTCAACAAGATCCTCGAGGCGCAGTTCGCCGGAAAGACCTTTCCGGAGGACGGCTCGGGCGCTGCCGACGTCACCGTCAAGCGCGCCAGCATTGCTGCTTCCGGCGATCGCCTGCTGATATCGCTGCTGGTGAACGCGCGGGAAAAGGCGAGCTATTTCGGCCTCGGCGGCGAAGCCAATGTGCATATCTGGGGCCGCCCCGTGCTCGATCAGGCGCAGCAGACGCTGCGACTGACCGACATCGAACTTGCCGTCGAGTCCGAAGCCGCCTTCGGCCTCCTGGGCGCCGCGGCGCGCGCCGCCATGCCGCAGTTGCAGAGGGCGCTGGCGGAGAAGGCAACCATCGACCTCAAGCCGTTCGCCAGCAACGCGCAAAGAAAGATCGCCGCCGTGATAGCGGATTTCCAGCAGAACGAAAACGGCGTCCGCGTCGCGGCCGAAATCGACAAGCTGCGTCTGGCCGACATCGCCTTCGATTCAAAAACGCTGCGCGTGATTGCGGAAGCCGAAGGTGCGATCAACGTCTATGTGGACTCGCTGCCGGGGCTATAGCGAGACGACCGAATCTGGTTGCGTCATTGCGAGCGAAGCGAAGCAATCCATCCATCCGCATGAAAAGTGTGGATTGCTTCGCTTCGCTCGCAATGACGGCTTGAGCCCGCAGTGCTCAAGATCGTGGTTCAATCCTCGAACTTGAACGAGACATTGACCTTGGCGCGGTACGCCTCGATCTCGCCCTTGGCGTCCAGTTGCAGATCGAGCTTGACGATCTCGGCGACACGGAGGTCGCGCAATGATTTTCCGGCGCGGCCGACCGCCGCGGCAGCGGCCTTCTCCCAGGATTCCTTGCTGGTGCCGATCAGTTCGATGACCTTATAGACGCTTTCAGCCATTTCGGTCCTCCTGTCGATGTCAGCAGGACGCAGGATGCTCCTGCCGCGGCACAACCTAACATCGGGACGCGCGGGCGAATAGGATGCGCTGCACCATGGCTGGCGTGCGCGCACGTGAATCAAAAATGGCCGGGCGGCGATCGCGCCGTCCGGCCATTCATGACACGCCTGTGCGGGAGCAAATGCGCAGTTAGTCGGTCGAATACTTGAACTCGGTCATTGCCTTGAGCTGATCCTTGGTAGCGTTGTATACCGCGTGATCCGGATACCACGGGTTGGCCTTCGCCGACGTGGTGGTCGTGGTCGCCGCGCCCGTCGTGGTGGTCGGCGTCGTCGTGTTGGTGGTCTTCGCAGCGCCCGCGTTCGGCGCGCCCGCAGCGCCGGTGTAGGCAACCGGTTCGTTGACGAACTTCACCTTGTCGAACGGCACCGCGACCAAGTGCTCACCGACGCCGAGGAAGCCGCCGACGCCGAGCACCACGGCTTTGATGTCGCCGTTCTTGTCGGTCAAGAGATCGTTGATCGATCCCAGGCTTTCCCTGTTGTCGTTGTAGACGCTCAAGCCAACCAGCTTCGACGTACGCCAGTTGCCCTTCAGCGACGCTGCATCGGCGGGGGCCGAGGTGGTCGCGGTCGTCGCCTTGTCGGTGTTGGCGGAATCGGTCGTGGCGGAAGGACTTTGCGCGAACGCCACACTGGCCAGCAGCGCGGAACCCGCAAGGCCGGCGATGGTATATTTGGCTAACATATCGGTTCTCCCTCAGTTCAGAAAACGTGTTGGGAAAACCCGTCACGCCAGCAAGCGTTCCAGAAATTTAATCGGGAACAATTGGAACGAAACATACCTGTCATACACGCATGAGATGCAGCACGCCCGCGATCAGAAGCCGCCCCAGTAGGGCGGCGTGCCAAAATAGCGATGCAGTTCCGCTTCCTTGTCGCGATCGCCCCAGTCGAAATCCTCGTCGGCACGGAACGACGGCGCGCGCTTCAGATCTTCATCGCTGATGTCGAGTTCGTAGGCCTCGAACTTGGTGTTGTAACGAAGCCGCCCCCACGGCAGCGGAATCAGATTGGCGCCGATGCCGAGAAATCCGCCAAAGCTCAAGATCGCGTAGGACACCTTGCCGGTGGCCTTGTCGATCATCAGCCGTTCGATGTGGCCGATCATGTCGCCGTTCGGCCGGCGTACCGCGGTGCCCTCGACACGGTCGCTTGCGATCAGCTGATGCGGCGTGGCCATGACGTCGATTGCCATTGCACCCTCCACACGTCAGATGAAAGGAAAGCAACGTCAAAATCGCCATCAGGTTCCCGCATTGCAAAAGGCATGGCGATGCGGCGGCGCTGCACGAACCGGCAGCGCCGCGGTGTAATCGTTGATGTGAATTGCCGGACTTTCAGAGCCGGCCGTCCGCAGGCCTGGGGTTCAGGCCGCGAGCGAATCCGGATGGGTTTCCTCGTAGATCGCGATCGCTTCGAAGCGATAATCGCAGGCGCGGCAGAACCAGAGGAACGACGTCCGGCCAGGACTACTTTCAACCCAGTCGGGTCGCGGAATCAGCTTGCCGCACTGCGCGCAGGGATTTCCACGGGGCAAATAGCCGGAATCGAGTCGAGCCATAGGCGCATCTCCCTTCGGACTTTTGTTCTGATTTTTGTCGTTTGATTGATGAGACAGCTCTGCTGTCGGAACGCACACTTTTTACGCCGGAGAACTCTTTACACCTTGACTGTGTCTTTTGCACGCGATTCCTGCGCGCCTACGTGACGCAGATAAAATTGAGCTAGCGCAATGCACAGCTCACACAACGTAGCATTGCCGCTGTGCCGTTCGCGAACGATGACGCTGCGCGCACATCTGGCCGCAATGCCGCCGTCTTTTCGCCGCACCGCCGCCCGGTGGCCTCAATAGTCCGAAGATGCAAATTCCGATCGGCGAGATTGTTTTATGAAAATTTTGCTTAACCTGTCGCTCGCAGCCATCGCCGCGCTGTTGCTTTCGCCCGAAGCAAACGCGCAGAGCCGCGCGCAGTATGAGAGCATGGTCGCCACGCATGCCAGCGCCAACAACGTGCCGGAGGCGCTGGTGCATCGCGTGATCGTGCGGGAGAGCAAGTATCATCCGAACCTGATCGGGCGCGGCGGCACCATCGGGCTGATGCAGATCAAGCTCGCGACCGCACGCGGCCTCGGCTACACCGGCGACGCTGCGGGCCTGCGCGATCCCGACACCAATCTGGCCTGGGGCATCAAATATCTCGCGGGCGCCTATCGCGTCGCCAACGGCGATCACAGCCGCGCCGTGCGCTATTATGCGAGCGGCTATTACTATGCGGCAAAACGCCAGCGGCAGGATCGGCCGCTGCAGATCGCGCCGGTGCTGGCGAGCGCAAAGTCGAAAAGCGTCCCGGCGCCGGCTCCCGCTGACGCGAACGCGATGCAGACCGCGAAGTAGCCGGATCCAAAGCAGCCAATCTCGTGTCCCAGGTGCGGCGCGCAAGCGCTGCGCCGCAGAACCGGGACCCATG
>DATCXE010000527.1:0-2593 GCA_036565985.1 Bradyrhizobium sp. | reverse complement strand
CGCTGCCGCTCGGCTCTTCCGCGGCTGCGCAGATCGGCGACCGCGTGGTGGTCGGCGGCGCCGGTGGACGTACGCGATCGGTCGCGAGCCTGATCGATGCCAAGCAGGAATTTGCCGGCTATTGGGAATACCTGCTGGATGACGCGATCTTCACCCATCCCGCGCACCCGAACTGGGGCGGCACCGGGCTGATCTCGAACCGCGGCGAACTGATCGGCATCGGCTCGCTGCAGCTCGAACGCGAGCGCGACGGCAAGGCCGAACACGTCAACATGATCGTACCGATCGACCTGTTGAAGCCGGCGCTCGACGACATCCGGAAATTCGGTCGCGTCAACAAGCCGGCGCGGCCATGGCTCGGCATGTACACCACCGAGATCGATAATCGCCTGGTCGTGGTCGGCATCGCCGGCAAGGGACCGGCGGCGCGCGCCGAACTCAAGACCGGCGACGTCATTCTCGCCGTCAACGGCGACAAGGTAACGAGCCAGATCGGATTCTACCGCAAGCTATGGTCGCTCGGGACCGCCGGCGTCGATGTGCCGCTCACGGTCTACCACGAAGGCGTCACCTTTGACGTGGTATTGAGCTCGATCGATCGCGCCAAGCTGTTGAAGGCGCCGCAGTTACATTGAAAGCAGAGAGCGTCACATGAGCGAGGCCGTGGTGGACGACATCGTCGCCGTGTTGCCACCATTGTTGCAGTCGCTGGAAGCCATCGGCTTCGTCGCGCGCTACCTCAATCCGCCGGATTTCGACCGCGTGATGGAATCGGTGGGACAGCCGGATGAAGCCTTGCGCGCCGAGCGGCCGCGGCTCGAACAATGGTCCGAGCAATTCGCCGCCATCAAGACTCCGCTGGAGACGGCGAGCGACGCGGCGCTTGCCGCATTCGAAGCCTTGCGCGTCGTACAACGCGGCCAGGGCGAGTTCGTCAGCCTGTTTCGCGGACTGCGCTACGCGTCGCGCGCGCAGGAGGCGCTCTATGCGCTGACGGCGAGATTGCCGCCGGTGAACCGGTTCTTCGTCGATCCCGAACTACGCGAGGACGCCGAACTCGCGGCACGGCTTGCGACGCCGGCCAACGCCAATACCGGCGTATTTCACGACCACAACGAGCCCGGCAGCCGCGGCGGCTTCTCCGTCTACGTGCCGGAGTACTACACGCCCGACCGCGCCTGGCCGCTGGTGATGGCGCTGCACGGCGGCAGCGGAAATGGCCGCGGCTTCCTGTGGAGCTGGCTGCGCGATGCCCGCAGCCGCGGCGCAATCCTGATCACGCCGACCGCGACCGGCAGCACCTGGGCGCTGATGGGCGAGGATACCGACACACCGAACCTTGCGCGCATCCTCGATGCGGTGCGCTCGCGCTGGAATGTCGACCCGGCACGGATGCTGCTGACCGGCATGAGCGATGGCGGCACGTTCTGCTATGTGACGGGGCTCGAGGCCACCTCGCCGTTCACGCATCTCGCGCCTGTTGCGGCGACCTTCCATCCGCTGATGGCGGAAATGGCCGACGCCGACAGGTTGCGCGGCCTGCCTATTCATATCGTGCACGGGACACTCGACTGGATGTTTCCGGTCCAGGTCGCGCGGCAGACCAGCGAGATGCTGGCCGCGGCGGGCGCCAGCGTCACCTACCGCGAACTCGACGATCTCAGCCATTGCTATCCGCGCGAGATGAACGCGCAGATGTTGCGGTGGCTGAACGGCGGCGCCTGACTGCGACAATTTCCTTCCACCGCAGCGCCCCATTAACGCCCGCAAAGCGGTGTTGGATGGCGATGGAACCACGCTGCAACATCTGCGTTGTGCTTTCAACACGGAGGGATCTGCGATGCGGACGTTAGTCGGAATGATTTTGGGTGCGCTGCTGCTGGTTTGCGGCGTTTATGTCTACGATTCGATGCAGACGTCGAGCGTCGCGAACGGCCAGGTAGCGCAAGCCAGCCGCACCATCGTCAACTGGGACGTGGCGGCAGCCGACTGGAACAAGCTGAAGAATCGCGCCCATGAGGATTGGGTCAGGATTTCGTCGAAGTAATCTTTCGGCGAAATCACCGCCTCTAACGCACGCCGTCGTCATGAGCGACGGCGTTGTTGCGACGGAGGCTAGTTCGCCTGCTTCGCCTTGCGCGCGTCGGCAATCACCATCTCGAATTGCGCCATGGTGAGGATGCCGGGCACGCGGAATTTGCCGACGATGAAGGACGGCGTCCCCTTGAAGCCGAACGCCACGGCCTGATCGTGATTGCGGGCGAGAACGGTGTTGATCGCCTTGGCGTTGGTCGTGAGATCGCGATTGAGGCGATCCATGTCGAGGCCGGCCCCCGCCAGCAATTCACGGACCCGCGGTTCGGTCAGTTTCGAGCTGACGCCGATCATCGCCTCGTGCGCCGCGAGGTATTTGTCCTGATATTTGGCGGCCATCGCCATCCGTGCGGCGAGTTTCGAAACCTCGCCCAGGATCGGCCATTCCTTCAGCACCAGGCGGACCTTGCCGTCGTCCTGCACCACCTGCTGGATCTCGGGCGCGATCTTGCGGCAATAGGGGCAATTGTAGTCGAACCATTCGACGATGTTGACGTCG
>DATCXE010000337.1:0-2412 GCA_036565985.1 Bradyrhizobium sp. | reverse complement strand
ACCTACACGGCAAACTTGACGCGCTAGACGGCCCTCGCGGGACGCTCCTTACTTGGTCTTCCCGTCCTTGTCGTATTGCGAGATATACGCCCAGAGATCGTTGGCTTCCTTCTCGTTCTTGATGCCGGCGAAAGCCATCTTGGTGCCCGGGATCTTTGCTTTCGGGTCCTTGATGTATTCGAGGAACTGTTCCTTGTTCCAGGTGATACCGGAATTCTTGTTCGCGTCCGAATAGGAATATCCCGCCGCGGTGCCCGAGTGGCGGCCGTCGAGCCCGTTCAACTCCGGGCCGACCTTGTTCTTGGCGCCTTCGCCGATCGCGTGGCAGGCCAGGCATTTGTTGAACGAGGATTTGCCGGCGGCTACGTCCTGTGCCATTGCGCCCGTTGCTGTGGCCAGAGAGGTAACGACAACCAGCGCGCTCAAAGTCGATGTTTTCATGGGGTGCTCTTCATTTCTTCGCGGATAGAGATGTCTTGTGGCAGTACCGCCAGGGTTGGACAAGCCACGAAACCTTGACAGGTTTCACGATTGCCGACTTGTCCCAGAGAGAACTCATCGTTTGCAGGATCGCAATCCAACCTTCGGATGGCCTACCCAAATCCCGGCAGACGTGGTTGATTTGTCGTGACAATTCGATGAAGCATGGTCTGGAGGGACATCGATGGCCATCATGATGCCGGCTGCCGATCAGGCGGTTCTGAACCGGCGTGGCGCCATTGTTGCCGCGCTGCGCGCGATCGTGCCGGGCGAGGGCGTGATCGATACGCCGGCCGAAATGCTGCCCTACGAGTCCGACGGCCTGATGGCCTACCGTCAGCCGCCGATGGTGGTGGTGCTGCCGGACACCACGGAGCAGGTTTCAAGGGTTCTGAAGTACTGCCACGCGCAGAGCATCAAGGTGGTGCCGCGCGGCTCCGGCACCTCGCTGTCCGGCGGCGCACTGCCGCTGGCCGACGGCGTGCTGCTCGGGCTTGGCAAGTTCAAGCGCATCCGCGAGATCGATTTCGACAACCGCGTGGTGGTGACGGAACCGGGCGTCACCAACCTCGCCATCAGCCAGGCGGTGGCGCATGCCGGCTTCTACTACGCGCCCGATCCTTCATCGCAGATCGCCTGCTCGATCGGCGGCAATGTCGCGGAGAATTCCGGCGGCGTGCATTGCCTGAAATACGGCATGACCACCAACAACGTGCTGGGCTGCGAGATCGTGCTGATGTCGGGCGAGGTCCTGCGGATCGGCGGCAAGGCGGCCGAGAACGCCGGCTATGACCTGATGGGCATCATCACCGGCTCGGAAGGCCTGCTCGGCGTCATCACCGAAATCACGGTGCGGATCCTGCAGAAGCCCGAGACGGCGCGCGCGCTGATGGTGGGGTTCGCCGAGGTCGAGGCGGCCGGCGAATGCGTGGCGCGGATCATCGGCGCCGGCATCATTCCGGGCGGCATGGAGATGATGGACAAGCCCGCGATCCACGCCGCCGAAGCCTTCGTCCATGCCGGCTATCCGCTCGACGTCGAGGCGCTCCTGATCATCGAGCTCGATGGTCCCGGCGTGGAGGTCGATGAGCTGATCAAGCGCGTCGAGGCGATCGCGCAAGGCTGCGGCTCGACCACCTGCCAGATTTCCACCTCCGAGGCCGAGCGCAACCTGTTCTGGGCCGGCCGCAAGGCGGCGTTTCCG
The DNA here is from genome assembly GCA_036565985.1 of Bradyrhizobium sp. GTDB lineage: Bacteria > Pseudomonadota > Alphaproteobacteria > Rhizobiales > Xanthobacteraceae > Bradyrhizobium. The sequence goes on along the minus strand of DATCXE010000337.1, from coordinate 728 downwards.
GCGGTGGGACGGATTTCGCCCGACTATCTCTGCATGGACGGCACCATTCCGCGGGGCGCGCTGCCGAAGGCTTTGGCGCGCATCCGCGACCTCTCGGCCAAATACGATCTGCGCGTCGCCAACGTGTTCCACGCCGGCGACGGCAATCTGCATCCCCTGATCCTGTATGATGCCAACCAGCCCGGCGAGATGGAGCGGGCGGAGGCGTTCGGCGCCGATATCCTGCGCGCCTGCGTCGAATTCGGCGGCGTGCTGACCGGCGAGCACGGCGTCGGCGTCGAGAAGCGCGACCTGATGCCGGAGATGTTTTCCGAAGTCGATCTCAACCAGCAGCAGCGGCTGAAATGCGCCTTCGACGCGCAGGGGCTGCTCAACCCCGGAAAAGTGTTTCCGACGCTGCACCGCTGCGCCGAACTCGGCCGCATGCACGTGCACGGCGGCAAGCTCGCGTTTCCGGATCTGCCGAGGTTTTAGATGAAGCTCACCCATTTTACCGTCGTCATACCCCACGAAGGCGGGGTATCCAGTACGCCGTGCTATCGAGGCTTGACCTCGGAGACTGGGATTACTGGATCGTCCGCCCCAGTGCGCAATGCGCACAAGGCGGACTATGACGACAGAGTTCGGGTTTGAAAGCGTGGACACTCTCAAGGTACGTGACCCCAAGGACGTCGAGCAGGTGGTGCGCGCGGCGATCGCCAGCGAGCAGCCGCTGGAGATCATCGGCC